>CBDTZB010000096.1:0-8076 GCA_965364795.1 uncultured Nocardioides sp. | reverse complement strand
CGAAGGGCTTCCGGGTGAAGGGGGAGACGCCCGCCGACGGCGTGAAGGTCTACCACCGGCCTGGGACGCCTGCCTACGGCGAAACCAGGGCCGAGGAGTGCTTCGCCTCCGCCGAGGACGCGCAGGCCGCCGGTTACTCGGCGGCGTAGGGGTCCTGGCTACTAGGGTCCGGCCATGGCCGCACGCTGTATCCCCGAAGAGCCGACCTTCACCACGCACTCGGAGCGTGAGGTGTGGGAACGCCTGCGTGACTCGCTCCCACCTGACTGCGTGCTGATGGCCAACGTCCGGCTGACCGATCAGGACAAGGACCACGAAGCCGACCTCGTCGTGCTGATGCCCGAGATGGGGATCCTCGTGCTCGAGGTCAAAGGCGGATCGGTCTGGCGCGATGAAACCGGTTGGTGGATCAGGCGCGCCAAAACGGAGCGCTGCTTCCCGGTCGATCAGGCCCGCGATTCCAAACACGCTCTGCGCACCTACGTCGAGCAGGACCCACGCTGGGGCAGCCGCGGCCACGTCGCCTGGTCCCACGGAGTCGTCCTGCCGTACACGTCGCTGGGCGACGATTTCTCTGTCCCGGAACTGCCGCGGTGGGCGTTCCACGACCGGCACGACCAGGAGTCGCTGGCCGAGAGGGTGCGGGACAACGGGTGGGGACTGGCCCACGACCACCCGACTCCCAATCACGACGACGTCGACCTGATCGTCGAGATCCTGGCCGGGCGCCACCACACGGCCTACGACATCAACGCGGACGCCGAGGAGCGCGCCGCCGTGGCGGACCGCCTCACCCAGGAGCAGATGTTCATCCTTCAGGTCACGCGACTGTTGCGGCGTGTGGAGGTGCGCGGCGGAGCGGGCAGCGGCAAGACCGTCCTGGCGCTTCAGAAGGCGAAGGACCTCACCCGAGGTCGCGGCGAGGGGCAGAGTTCCGAGCGCGTCGCGCTGCTCTGCTACTCGATCGGCCTCGCGGAGTACCTCGAACGCGAAACCCTGAGCTGGCCGCGCAAGCACCGACCCGCTTTCGTCGGCACCTACGAAAAGCTCGGCCGCCTCTGGGGAATAGAGATGGGGACCCGCGACGACAGCGACTTCTGGGAGCAGGAACTACCCCGCCTGATGGCAGCGAAGGCGCAGGCACTGCCGCAGGGCCAGCGCTTCGACTCGGTCGTCGTCGATGAGGCCCAGGACTTCGCCGACTCCTGGTGGGAGTCCGTCCTCGGTGCCCTGCGAGATGAGGAGGAAGGCGGGGTCTTCGTATTCTCGGACGAGAACCAGCGACTCTTCGCCCGTTTCGGTCGCCCACCTGTGGAGCTGCTGCCGCTGGTGCTCGATCACAACCTGCGTAACACCAAGCAGATCTACTCATGTTTCGGTCCGCTGGCTCCTTCTCGGATGCAACCCCGGGGAGGCGACGGGATGGACGTCGAGTTCGTGCCCGCCTCGAGCGACGATGCCATCGACGTCGCCGACGACCAGGTGGAGCGATTGCTCGACCTCGGCTGGGATCCGGAGCGGATCTGCCTTCTCACCACCGGTCACCGGCACCCCGAGCAGACGGCACAGGTCGAGCGGCACGGGCAGCAGGGCTATTGGCGTTCATTCTGGGAGGGCGACGACGTCTTCTACGGCCACGTCCTGGGGTCCAAAGGCCTCGAGCGCGCTGCCGTCGTGCTGTGCGTGAACGAGGCCGGAGACCGCGATCGCGCGCGTGAACGCCTCTACGTCGGTATGTCGCGCGCCACCGACGTGTTGATCGTGGTCGGCGACCCCGACGTCGTACGCCGTGTCGGCGGCGATGAAGTGGCCAACCGCCTTCGTCTGCCCGGATGAGGTCCTAGAGCGTCGAGCACTCAGCGACCGTCCGGGCCACCACCTCGGTCAGATCCATCATGTTGGTCTTGTCCAGGATCGTCGCGTTCAATCGGTCCGCGACCTCACGGGACGCCAGCGTGACGAAGCCACTGAAGAGGACCGTCGGCGTGGTGTCGCCGGCAGATCTGCGGGCCTCAAGGACCTCGAGACCCGAGCCTGGTGGCATGTTGAGGTCCAGGACGAGAGCATCGAACTGGGTGCCGTTCAGCAACTCCACCGCCTCCCGACCACTGCTGGTGGTGGTGACGTCCCACCCCTCTTCGTCCATCAGCATGGTCACCATGAACCGGATGTCCTCGTCGTCGTCGGCGATCAGAACGCGCATGACGCTGGCCCAAAGAATGAGTGTCGGGCGGAGACGGTGGGGGGCATCCGACAAGTGAAGCAGTCCTGGGCCGTTGAGGTCGTGAAATGGAGTCAGGACTAGCCCGGATTGACGTGGCGGATGTGCCGACCTGTGGGTCGCGCGTGCCGCGGCCGGGGGTTGCTCTGCCGAACGTATCGCCGCGGAGAAGTAGCGCGAGTGAACTTGACGCGGACCACCAGCGCCCGGTGATCCGATCGCAGCCCGTCGACGGTGCGATGGCGACCGAACCGGATCTCGCCCCGTCGGCGGTCGGCGAGGAATACGTAGTCGATGAGCCGATCGGTTCCGACGTGCGTGGACTTCAGCCCCTGGGCCCCGAGGGCTTGGTAGGACGACGTCGCCACCCCGCGGAACTGGCGGCGCATGAATCCTGCAGGCCGCACCCTGCGGTCTCCGGGGAAGCTGAAGTTGTAGTCGCCGGTGCCGGCGACGAAGTAACCCGGTGAACTGACGAACATCTGACGCAATCCGTTGATGTAGCGCCGCGCGTGACGGGCGTTGATGTTGGGTCGAGGACGCCCGGGACGATTCAGCTTCTCGGCGTACGGCGCCAAGTGCGCGTTGATGACCGTGAAGGTTCGGAACGGAGTTCGCTTCATCTGGAGAACGACCCGCGTGGCCGATTTGGCTCCGTAGGGCTGCGAGGTCTGCCGCCGCGAGGCGCCGGGGTGCATGAACACCGAATCGGCGGAGATCAACCGGAAACGGTCGGTGCGCCACGAGATGGGGAGCTCATCGGCTCCGCGGCCCCGGAAGTGGGCGGTCTTCCACTTGCGACCCGAGAGTCGACGCAGCAGGCCTGGCCAATGACGGGCGTCGGCCTCCTGCCACCCGATCACCGAGATCTGCTTGTCGTCCAGCAGCCGACGCAGGTCGTGCCGTGCTGAGCGTGGCCCCAGGGTCCGCAGCACGTTGAACGTGGCGATCCCGACCTTCGGAGCCTCGCGGCCACCTCCGGGTCCAGCATGTGCGGGCGCGACCGGGAGCAGGAGCCCCAGAACGAGCAACACAGGGACGAGCACCCGGACGAGCGGTGGGGGGAAGATCAACGACGTGGTCCTAGAAAGCCGATCAGGAGGAAGGGGAGCAGGCAGAACACTACGCACGATCTGCCAGCATGACCGGATGAATGACTGCGTGTTCTGCTCGATCATCGCCGGAGACACCGAAGCGGAGACGGTGCTCGACGAGCCCCGGCTGGTGGCCTTCCTCGACCAACGCCCGTTGTTCAAGGGACACGTCCTGCTGGTACCGCGCGAGCACCACGTGACGCTGCCGGATCTGCCGGCCGATCAACGCGACGGTTTCTTGGCGGCCGCTCAGCGACTCGCCGCTGCGGTCGTCGAACTGGGCGCGCAGGGAAGTTTCGTGGCCATCAACAACACGGTGAGCCAGTCGGTGCCCCACCTACATCTGCACGTGGTGCCCCGCACCAAGGGCGACGGGCTCCGCGGATTCTTCTGGCCGCGGACGAAGTACGCCGACGGTGAGCGCGCGGAGTACGCCGCCCGGTTACGCTCCGTCCTTTAACCAGGTGCGCCCTGTCGGCGCGAGGTCGTACATTTCTCCGTGTGGTGATGCTGGCGAAGACTCGGGTCGACGCGCCGGATCCGCAGCGGAGCGTTGACTGGCGCCGGCTGCGTGGTCGCGGCTCCTTCTGGGCGTTGGTCGCCTCCGCCATCGCGGGGGTGGGCCAGGCCCTAGGCGCCGTGGTGGCCGGCCGTCTCGCCGACAACCCCACCGGTTCCCTGGTGCTCGCCCTGGCGCTCGTCCTCATCGGTGCTGCCGTGCTCGACGTGATCGGCCGCACGGTGTGGACGATCGGAGTGGATCGCGCCGAGGGGCGGTTGCGCGCCGACCTCCTCGACGCGGTGCTGCATCAGCCGCTGTCCGAGCTCAGTGAGCAGGCGGTCGGGGAGATCCTCGATCGCGTCGATGACGACACCCACGAGATCGGCACTCTGCTGAGGCAGAACGCCTGGATGGTGATCCGGCTGGTCCTCGCTTCTGGGCCGCTGTTGATCGTTGCGGGCCTGACGTGGTGGCCCGCCTGGCTGCTCTTCCCCGTCGCGGTGGCCGCGGTGGTCGTCGCCATCCGCCCGCTCCTCGGTGTGCTGGCCGAGCGCAAGGTCGTCGAAGAGATGGCCTGGACCGATCACGCAGCAGCCATGGAGGAGGGCGTCGCGGCCCGCGACGACCTGCGCACGAGCCTGGGCCAGGCCTACGTCGTACGCCGCTGTGCCGAGTTGGCGGCCACGGTTCACGCCCGCTTCGCGGAGGTCCTGGCGTTGGAGGCCCGCATCACGCGCCGCACCGGTCTGGTGCTGCACGCGGTGCTCGCCGTGGTGGCGGTCGTGGGCGTTCTGCTCGTGAGCGAGGGCCAGCAGTCGGTGGCCTCCTTGGTCACGCTGTTCCTGGTCACCACCACCTTTGTGGGTCAGATCGACCGCGTCGCCCAGCACATCCCCGACCTTCAGGCCGGGGTCGGTGCTCTGATCCGGTTGCGGGGGCTGTTCGCGATCGATCCCGAACCCGTCGGCGGAGCCAACCTGCCCGAAGGGTCGCTCAGTCTCGACCTACGCCACCTGCGGTTCGCCTACGACGAAGGGACCTTCGCCCTGCAGAACGTCGACCTACTGGTCCCGGCGGGCACCACCTGTGCGCTGGTGGGCCGCAGTGGATCGGGCAAGTCGACGCTCGCCTCCTTGGTTTCCCGGGCGGTCGATCCGGAGCCCGGCACGGTGTTCCTCGGCGGTCGCGATGTCCTCGAAGTCGATCTCCACGAGCTGCGTTCAGCGGTCGGGGTGGTCACCCAACGAACCGAGATCCTGGCTGGCACCCTCGCCGAGAACATCGCGCTCTTCGCCGATCTGCCTCGGCAGCGGCTGGAGGACGCGATCGTCGAACTCGGCATCACCGACTGGGTCGCCGGCCTGCCGGACGGGCTCGACACCGTGTTGGGCCCCAGCGGCACCAGTCTCTCGGCGGGGGAGGAGCAACTCGTCGCCTTCGCGCGGCTGTTGGTCCGCGACGTACGCGTGGTGGTGCTCGACGAGGCCACCGCACGGATGGACCCGGTCACCGAGGCGCGCGTGGTCGCGGCCTCGCAGCGGTTGCTCGCTGGCAGGACGGGGCTGCTGATCGCTCACCGACTCACCACCACCGCGCGGGCCGATCAGGTCGCGGTGTTGGAGGCGGGCCGTGTAGTGCAGCAGGGCCCGCGTCAGGACCTGGCCACCACACCCGGCCCGTTCCTCGACCTGCTCCGCGCCTCGGATCATGTCGACGCTCCCGCGCCCATAGCGCAGGAGGAGACCACGGTCGGGACCGTTCGTCGCTTCACCACGCCACCGCCGCCCATCACCGTGGGCACCGGTCCTCGTCTGGCCAAGGGGATCTGGCATGCCCTGCGCATCCACCCCGCCTGGGGGTTGGGCAGCGTGGTCCTCTTCCTCGGGGTCTCCCTGGCCGGGTCCTACGGCGCCATCACCGGGTGGATGTGGGGGCACCTCATCGTCGATCTCCAGCAAGGAGAGCGCCCGCTCCTCCTCCTTGCCGGAGTCGTGGCCTCGCTCTTCGCCGCGCCCCTGCTCCTTGCGTGGGCCATCGCCCTCTACCCCCGCTGGTGGATCGCGGTGATGCTCCGCGCTCGCACCAGCGTGCTGCTGGGCCAGACCGCGCAACACCGACTGCCTCCGACTCCGCCGGGTGAGGTGGTGGCGCGGGCGATGGACGCTGACCGGTTCGCCCGCTACGCCGACCGCTGGGTCGACGTGACCAACGGGCTCATCGTCGTGGTCGTCACGACGGCCATCAGTGGCAGCGCCGTCGCCGGGCTGTTGCTCTTCTCCGTGATGGCGGTGACCGCGTTGGCCTCGGCCTTCGGCTCCCCGGTGGCCGGTCGATCCGCTGCGGCCGCCTCCACCGCCAGGGCCACCTTCGGGCGCTCGTTGGTCTCCGCCTTGGATTCGGTGCGCACGGTGAAACTGGCGGCCGCGACCGACAACGTGCACGCCCATCTGCAAGAGGTCGACGGCGGGCGGGTCGACGCGGCCGTTCGTGAACACCGCGTGCAGGCCCTGCTCGACGGGGTCCCCGTCGTCCTGGTGCAGACCGCGGTGGTGCTGGCCTGGGCGGTCTACCTCGCTGACGGCTGGGGGCTGGCCACCGCTCTGCTCGTCTCCGGCGCCGTGGCCGGCTTCGACTGGTTCGGTCGGGTGGCCGGGGCAGTCATTACCGAGGCTCCGGGCACCCGGGCTTGGGCCCAGGCGACCAGTGGCTACGCCGGGGGAGCGGATCTCATGGAGCTACCGGAGGGTCTGGACCTGGTCACGGGGCAGGCGCCGGCCTCGCCAGCGCCCACCATCGATCCGCTACGAGAGGTGGAGTTGTCCGGCTTCAGGGCGGTGCACGACGACGGAACGGTCGGCGTCAGCGACGTCGACCTGGTCGTTCGCCGTGGAGAGTTGGTGCTGCTCCTGGGCCAGATCGGCTCCGGCAAGTCCAGCCTGCTCAGAGCGCTTTCGGGACTGGTGTCCTACCAAGGCCATCTGCGCTGGAACGCTCTGGAGGTCGAGGACCCCCAGACCTTCCTACGCCCCGGGCGGATCGCCTACGTGGCCCAGGTGCCCCGGGTGCTCTCCGGGAGGTTCGTGGACAACATCCTTCTCGACCACGAACGCGACCTTGTCGCTGCGGTCGCCGACGCTCGTCTGGAGCGCGACGTCGCCGACGCCGGTGGGATCGACTCGCTGGTCGGTCACCGTGGGGTCCGGCTCTCGGGTGGGCAGGTGCAGCGGCTGGCGTTGGCCCGCGCCCTGGCCGCAAACGCCGAGATCCTCGTCGCCGATGACGTTTCCTCCGCCCTCGACGCCACCACCGAGGTCGAGCTCTGGGAGTCCCTGCGCGCGCGTGGTTCGACGGTGATCGGGTCCACCACCAAGCGGTCGGCGTTGGCTCGAGCAGACCGGGTGGTGGTTCTGGTCGAGGGGCGGGTCGCCGCCACCGGACCCTGGGCCGAGTTGGAGTGCGACTGGGCGCACCTGGCCGGATGAGGCCTCGATAGTCTGTTGGTCGAATCACCACACATCGCAGACACACGACAGGGAGTCACCATGGGTCGGTACGACGGACGGGTTGCGGTCATCACCGGAGCCGCACAGGGCATCGGTTTCGGAACGGCCGCGAGGTTCGCCGAAGAAGGCGCATCGGTCGCGATCCTGGACCTTGACGAGGCCAAGGCCGCTGAATCCGCAGCGAAGCTGCCAGTGGTCGGCGAGGGTGCCAAGCACGTCGGCATCGCCTGCGACGTCGCCAACTCCGAGGCTGCCAACGCGGCGGTCGAGCGCGTCGTCAGCGAGCTCGGCGGGATCCACGTGCTGATCAACAACGCCGGTGTGACCCGCGACAACCTGTTGTTCAAGATGACCGAAGACGACTGGGACCTGGTCATGAACGTCCACCTCAAGGGCGCCTTCAACATGACCAAGGCCGCTCAGAAGCACTTCGTGGACCAGAAGTACGGCAAAATCCTCAACCTCTCCAGCGTCTCGGCGCTGGGCAACCGCGGGCAGGCCAACTACTCCGCAGCCAAGATGGGCGTGCAGGGCCTCACCCGAACCCTGGGGATCGAGCTCGGCCCCTTCGGCATCAACGCCAACGCCATCGCGCCGGGCTTCATCGCCACCGAGATGACCGACGCCACGGCTGCTCGTCTGAAGATGGACGTCGACGAGTTCCGCGCCCTCAACGCGGAGGCTGCCCCCGTCAAGCGGGTCGGCTTCCCGGAGGACATCGCTGCCGCTGCCGCCTTCCTGTGCAGCGACGAGGCG
>CBDTZB010000095.1:0-8100 GCA_965364795.1 uncultured Nocardioides sp. | reverse complement strand
GGGGAGATTGACGACGAGAGCAGTGCCCGCGATGCCGGCAAGCCCGCGACTGAGGACGAAGCCCTTTCCGTGCTCCGCGCCCACGACGACGAACTGCTCGACGTCGTAGCCGCCGCTGGCCGCCTGCGCCGCGAGCACTTCGGCAACACCGTCAAGGTGAACTACCTGGTGAACCTGAAGTCCGGACTGTGCCCGGAGAACTGCAACTACTGCTCCCAGGCGCTCGGATCGACCGCCGACATCTTGAAGTACAAGTGGCTCGACACCGAGGAAGCGTTGGCCCAGGCCACCGCCGGCCTCAAGGGCGGCGCCACCCGGGTCTGCATGGTCTCCAGTGGCCGTGGCCCCACGAACCGCGACGTCGAGCGGGTCGCCGACATGGTCGGAGCGCTCAAGAACGAGCACCCCCAGGCCGAGGTCTGCGCCTGCCTCGGACTGCTCAAGGACGGCCAAGCGGAGCGACTGCGCGAAGCCGGTGTCGATGCCTACAACCACAACATCAACACCGCCGAGAGCCACCACGACACGATCGTGCAGACCCACACGTACGCCGACCGCGTCGACACGGTCAGCAAGGCCAAGTCCGCCGGACTCTCCCCCTGCAGCGGCCTGATCGCCGGTCTCGGCGAAACCGACGAGCAGCTCGTCGAGGCCCTCTTCGCGCTGCGTGAGATGGAGTCGGACTCCATCCCGGTCAACTTCCTGATGCCCTTCGACGGCACGCCGTACGAAAACACCTGGGAGCTCAGCCCGGCCCGCTGCGTCAAGATCCTCGCCATGGCGCGGTTCGTCTGTCCCGACCGTGAGGTCCGCATCGCCGCCGGTCGCGAGATGCACCTGCGCTCCCTGCAGGCCCTGGCCCTGCAGGTCGCCAACTCGATCTTCCTCGGCGATTACCTCACCTCCGAGGGCCAGGCCGCTGAGGCCGACATCGAGATGATCCGGGACAACGGCTTCGTCATCCTCGGCTCCGAGGAGGCGGCTGCGCAATCGGACGCTGCGGCGTCGCACGACCCGGCAAAGCGTCGGCGCGGTGCTGGCACCGCCGCCGTCCCCAACGCCTGATCCTTCGCGGCGACCTGACCGTGCCTGACTCCTCAGCGCTTCTCGACTTCGACCGCGAACACGTCTGGCACCCCTACACCTCGATGACCGAGCCCACCCCGGTGCGACTGGTCACCGGGGCACGCGGCACCCGGTTGACCCTGGACGACGGCACCGAACTCGTCGATGGCATGTCCTCCTGGTGGGCCGCGATCCACGGCTATGGTCACCCGGCGATGGACGCTGCCGTCCGGTCGATCGACTATGCCCACGTGATGTTCGGCGGCCTCACCAACGCGCCAGCGATCCGTTTGGCCCAGCGCCTGGTCGCGCTCACTCCTGAGCCGCTCCAACGGGTCTTTCTCGCCGACTCCGGCTCGGTGAGCGTCGAGGTCGCGCTCAAGATGGCGCTGCAGTGGCAACAGGGCCAGGGGCGCCGCACGCGCACCCGGATGCTCACTATCCGTGGCGGCTACCACGGAGACACCTTCGGCGCGATGAGCGTGTGCGACCCCGTGGGCGGCATGCACTCGATGTTCGCCGAGGTACTCCCCCAGCAGGTCTTCGCACCTCGCCCGCCTGCACCCGGCGGCGACGTCGAAGCCTGGGCCGAGGAGTTCCGTTCGCTGGCCCGCACCCACGCCGACGAGATCGCCGCCATCGTCGTGGAGCCGCTGCTCCAGGGCGCCGGCGGGATGTGGCTCTACGACGCCGCCTGCCTCCAGGTCATGCGCGAGACCGCCGATGAACACGGCTTCCTGCTCATCTTCGACGAGATCGCCACCGGCTTCGGCCGCACTGGGACTCTCTTCGCCGGCCGGGCCGCGGACGTCGTCCCGGACATCATGTGTGTCGGCAAAGCCCTATCCGGCGGCTACGTGACCTTGGCCGCCGTGCTGTGCACCGACGAGGTGGCTCGCGGGATCTCAGCGTCGGACTCCGGGGTGCTCAACCACGGACCGACCTTCATGGGCAACGCCCTGGCCTGCACCGTCGCGCTGGCCAGCCTCGACCTCCTTGAGTCGGCCGATTGGAAGTCCCAGGTCGACACCATCAACGCCGGCCTCAACCGCGGCCTCGCGGGCTGCCGAGACCTGCCCTCGGTCGCCGATGTCCGCACGATCGGTGCGGTCGGGGTCGTGCAACTCGACCACGAGGTCGACGGCCGGGCCGCGGCCGAGGCGGCCGCAGCGCTGGGCGTCTGGTTACGTCCCTTCCGCGACTGCATCTACACGATGCCGCCCTACATCTCGACTGAAGACGACATCACCGCGATCTGCGCAGCGATCACGGCAGCGGCAGAGGTCGCCTGATGTGGGAGGAGTGGCTGGCCGAGCAGGCCGCGGCCCGTGAGGACGCCGGACTGCGTCGTACTCTGCGACCCCGCGGCGCGGACGACGTCACCGTCGACCTCGCTGGCAACGACTACCTCGGCCTGTCTCAGGACCCCGCGGTCACCCAGGCGGCCGCCCAAGCCTCCATCGAATGGGGTGCCGGTGCCGGCGCCTCCCGGCTCGTCACCGGGACGCTGACGTTGCACGCCGAATTGGAAGCCGAGTTGGCGGCGTACCTCGGCCAGCCGAGCGGTCTGGTGCTCTCCACCGGCTACCACGCCAATCTGGCGGTGGTCTCCGCGCTCGCGGACCGGGAAACGCTGATCGTCTCCGACGCCCACATCCATGCCTCCCTCATCGACGCCGTACGCCTCTCGCGAGCGCGCCTGCGGGTGGTTCCCCACAACGACGTCGAAGCGGTCCGCCGCGCCCTGGCCGACCACGCCGAAACCGGTGGTCGCGCAATGGTGCTGTGCGAGTCGGTCTACTCGGTCCTTGGTGATCTCGCGCCGCTGACCGAATTGGCCGACGCGTGCGCGCAGACCGGTGCGCTTCTCGTGGTCGACGAGGCGCACGGACTGGGTGTGCACGGGCCCGGCCTGGTGGCCGCCGCGGGTCTGGCCGGCCGTCCCGACGTGATCGTCTGCGCCACCTTGTCCAAGGCCCTCGGCAGCCAGGGCGGCGCAGTGCTGGCGTCCCCCGCGATCGTGGAACACCTGATCAACCGGGCCCGGCCCTTCATCTTTGACACCGGGCTCAGTCCCGCTGCTGCTGCGGGCGCGTTGGCCGCCCTGCGGTTGGTGCAGGAACGTCCCCAGCTGGTCGACCTCGTCCGGCAGCGCATGGTTGATCTGGCCGCGACTCTCGGGGTGGAGCCGTCGGACGGTGCAGTGTTGTCCGTGCCCATGCCCTCCCCTCAAGCCGCCCTGGCTGCGCAGGCCGCGGCGGCAGAGAACGGCGTACGCGTGGGCTGTTTCCGGCCTCCCTCCGTGCCCGACGGGATCTCGAGGCTTCGAATCACCGTCAACGCCGGTGTCGGTGAGGACGACTGGGATAGGGCCACCGCGGTGCTGGTCGCTGTCGTGAAGGAGTTCGCGTGACTCGCCGCCTGGTCCTTGTGACCGGCACATCCACCGACGTGGGCAAGACGATCGCCACTGCAGCCCTCGTGGCCTCCGCCGCGGCTGGACCGCAGTCCGTTCTGGTCGTGAAGCCGGTTCAGACGGGCATCAGCGACGGCATTCCCGGTGACGCCGATGAGGTACGCCGCCTGACCGGGTGTGAGGTCGTCACGTTCTACGAACTCGAAGAACCACTTGCCCCGGACACCGCTGCCCGCCGCGCCGGTGTCGCCCTGCCGACCGTGGCCGAACACGCCGACCGGATCCTCACGCTCGCTGGCGACCACGACGAGATCATCGTCGAAGGCGCCGGAGGGCTGTTGGTGCGGCTCGACACCGAGGGCGGCACGCTGCTCGATCTGGCGACCCACTTGGCGCGCACCCTCCCGGACGGGATCGGTCTCGACGTGGTCATCGTGGTCGCGGCCGGACTCGGCACCCTGAACCACAGTGAGTTGACGGTCCGTGCGCTGCGAGCGCGCGGCATCGAACCGCACGGACTGATCATCGGCTCGTGGCCTACCGAACCCGGCGTGGCCGAGACGTGCAACCTGGAAGACCTGCCGACCGTGACCGGCCTGCCCATCTTGGCTGTCCTGCCTGAAGGCGCCGGACGTCTTGATCCGGCCGACTTCCGGGCTCAGTCGAGAGGTTGGTTCAAGAACCACCGATGACCGAACGGGTCGGTGAAGACGGCGACCCGCCCCGCAGGCGCACTGTCCTCGGGACCTCGCGTCATCTCGGTGCCGGCCGCCACCACTGCTGCCGCTGCCTGGTCCACGTCGGTCACCGTCAGGTGCAGGCTGACGGAAACGCCACGACCGGGCAGCGGTGCCGCAACCCCAGAGTTCTCAAACTCGTCGGACATCATCCAGCGGGCACCTCCCACCGCTAGCTCAACGTGGCCGATCCTCCCGTCGTCCATGACGATCGGGTCGAACACGATCTCCGCACCGAGGGCAGCGACGTACCAGTCGATCGCGGAGCGGGCGTCTGCCACGCAGAGGTAAGGGGTCAATTCGGACATGAGTGCCACACTAGAACTGTGTTCGACACTTTGGAACCAACCTCTAGCGAGGTCTACGAGTACGCCGTGGAGCCGATCTCTCGTGGTCGCCTGCATGCGTTGACGCTGGGCGTTCTCGATCTGTGGTGCGCGATGAGTGGCGGCCGTTTCGAGTTGTCCAGCACCGGCCAGGTCGTGGTGCGCGAACGCGAAAGCGGCGTCGAGGTCCTGCGGTTCCCCGAGGAGAATCCCGAGCAGTTGGCCGCCACCCTGGATGTGGTCAGAGATCAGCTGGCGACGTGTGATCCCGATGAGTTCCGGGTGGCGTGGGGCGTCGGCGACTGACTACCAACCCGGCGGCCGTCGGTGGTGCCAGGGCGCAGCCTGCTCGACCTGAGCGGCTAAAGAGAGCAGCAGGGTCTCCTCAGCCGGGCGCGCAGCCAGCATCACGCCAACGGGAAGCCCCTCGGGGGTCCAGTGCAGCGGCAGCGAGACCGCCGGCATCCCGGTGACGTTCCAGGCCGACGTCCAGGGGGTGAAGGCCTTCTGCGCCTCGAAGTCCGCGGCTGGGTCGGCGTCGTTACGCAGCGCCCCCACCGGCAGCGGCGGTGCCGCGAGGGTCGGCGTCAGGACGGCGTCGTACGGCGCGAGGGCGATCAGGGCCTCGGCGGCGTACCTCCGCATGGCGCCGATGGCCAGCCCGAACTCGGGTCCGCTCACCGCCTCGCCACGGTCGGACAGCCAGCGGGTCAGCGGCCGGATCAGCGCGGCCTGGGCCTCGGGCAACGGCACCACCGACTGGGCGGTCAGAACCGCCCAACAGATCTCGAAGACGGGGATCGCAGCGGCTGGCAGCGGGACCGGGACGTCGACGATCTCGTGTCCCAGCGACTCCAGGAGCCGAGAGGCGTCCTCGTAGGCGGTCACCGACTCGGGATCGATCGCGGCGTCGGAGATCATCGGTTCGACGAAGCGCGCGATCCGCAGCCGCCCTGGTTCGCGGTCACACGCCTCGAGGAACGACCCCTGAGGACGAGGGGCCCAGAACGGGTCGCCCGGCAGCCTCCCAGCGAGTACGTCCAGCATCGCGGCCGCGTCACGGACCGTGCGGGCGATGGAGCCACTCGTGGACAGGCCGATGGGGTCGCCGTACATGGGGGCGCCGCTGATGCGTCCGCGACTGGGCTTGAGGCCGACCAGTCCGCAGCAGGAGGCGGGGATCCGGATCGAGCCTCCCCCGTCGGATCCCTGAGCGACAGGGACGAGGCCTGCGGCGACGGCAGCCGCTGCGCCGCCTGAGGAACCGCCAGCCATCCGAGTGCGGTCCCAGGGAGTGACAGCAGGTGGGTACCCCTCGGGTTCGGTGTAGCAGGGCGACCCGAACTCCGGCGTACTCGTCTTGCCCAGGCTCACCATCCCCGCGGCTCTGATGGCCGCCGTGACGGCGTCATCGACGTCGGGAACGAACCCGGCGGTGGCGGCAGAGCCGAACTGGGTCGGCACCCCCGCGGTGAGGTTGAGGTCCTTGATGGCCGTCGGCACACCACGCAGGGGTCTGGTTGGCCTCCCGTGGGTGTCCGGTCCGGTGACGGCCGTGGCGGCGAAGCGCGCCTCGTCACCTGTGACGGTGATGAACGCCCCCACGTTGTCGAGGCGCTCGATCCGATCCAGGTAGTGCTCGATCAACTCCTGGGGGCTCACGTCACCCCGGCGTACTTCATCGCCCTGCTCGATCGCGGTCAGTTCATGCAACTCCACCATGCGCCCGACCGTATCCCCTCACGAAGTTCGCCCGATGGGGACGCGAAGTTCGCCTGATGGGGCTCCGAGGTTCGCCTGATGGGGCTAGCCGGTGTGGTGGCGGCGCAGACCGTAGGTAAGGCCGTCGACCAGTGCCCCCCATGAGGCTTCGATGACGTTGTGTCCCACGCCAACGGTGATCCAGGAGGACTCGCCGTCAGAGGTCTCGATGAGGACGCGGGTGATCGCGTCGGTGCCGTGCCCCTGATCGAGGATGCGGACCTTGTAGTCGATCAGCTCAAACTTCGTCACCTCAGGGAAGGCCTGCCCAATCGCGGACCGGATGGCGGAGTCGAGCGCGTTGACCGGCCCGTTACCCTCACCGGTCACGACATAGCGCACCCCGGCCGCGGTCAGCTTCACGGTCGCCTCGGAGATCGCCTCCTCGCCGTCCTCACGGTGAGTGAGGGTCTCGGTGATCACGCGCCAGCTCTCGACGTCGAAGTACGACGGGCGCGAGCCCTCGACCTCCTCGACGAGCAGCAACTCGAAGGAGGCATCGGCGGCCTCGAAGGTGTACCCGCGCGACTCCAACTCCTTCACCCGTGCAGTCACCCGGGTGATCAGCTCGCGGTCACCGGAGAGATCGAAGCCGAGCTCCTTGCCTTTCAGCTCGATCGAGGCGCGACCCGCCATGTCCGAGACGAGCAGACGCATGTCGTTGCCGACGCCGATCGGGTCCATGTGCTGGTAGAGGTTCGGGTCGATCTTGATCGCGCTCGCGTGCAGGCCAGCCTTGTGGGTGAAGGCGGAGGTGCCGACGTACGGCTGACGAGAGGCAGGGGGGAAGTTCGTGACCTCGGCGACCGCGTGGGCGATGCGGGTCGACTCGCGCAACAGTCCCTCGGGGAGGACGGCGCGATCCAGCTTGAGTTGCAGATTCGCGACGACGGCGATCAGGTCGGCGTTGCCGGTGCGCTCGCCGTACCCGTTGATGGTGCCCTGCACGTGTGTGGCGCCGGCATCGACTGCAGCCAGGGTGTTGGCGATGGCGCAGCCGGTGTCGTTGTGACAGTGGATACCGACGCGGACCCCGGTCGACTCGATGACGTCGTGGACAACATCGGAGACCCAGGGCGGCAGCATCCCGCCGTTTGTATCGCACAGCGCAGCCACCTCGGCGCCGGCCTCGAACGCCGTACGAAGCACCTCGAGGGCGTAGTCGCGGTTGTCGCGGTAGCCATCGAAGAAATGCTCGGCGTCCAAGAAGACTTGCTGCCCCTCGGCCTTGAGGTGGCTGACGGTGTCGCGGATCATGGCTAGGTTCTCGGCCAGCGTCGTACGCAGGGCCAACTCGACGTGGCGGTCGTGGGACTTCGCCACCAACGTGACGACACCTGCGCCAGAGTCGCGCAACGCGGCCACCAGCGGGTCATCGGCGGCCTGCACCCCGGCCCGGCGGGTGGCGCCGAATGCGGCCAACTTGGCGTGCTGGAGGTCGAGTTCCTTGGCCGCGCGGGCGAAGAACGCGGTGTCCTTCGGGTTGGCACCCGGCCACCCGCCCTCGATGTAGCCCACACCGAGACCGTCCAACTGACGCGCAATGGTGAGTTTGTCGGCGACAGAGAGGTTCAGGCCCTCCTGCTGCGCGCCGTCGCGCAGGGTGGTGTCGTAGACGTGGAAGTCACCGTGCAGGTCCATCGTATTCGGCTCCGGGATCGTCGTTGGCTGTGCGGATCGTGGGCACAAAAAAACCTCTCGGGGTGCGAGAGGTGGGCGCGTCAAGGGGCTTGACGCGCTAGCAAATCTGAATCGTGAAGAACGGGCGGTGCGCAGGCATGACCCCATCGTGCCA
>CBDTZB010000094.1:0-8116 GCA_965364795.1 uncultured Nocardioides sp. | reverse complement strand
CGTCCTTCCTCAACCACCGGGACCGACAGGACTTCGTCCTTCCTCAACCACCGGGGCTACCCCCGCTGATCGAGCCTGTCGAGATCACCCGGTCAGGCCGTCAGTGGCGGTCCTTCGACCGCTTACTGCGTGGGCGCCCGTCGGGGTCGTGCACCAACCGATACGGGATTTGATAGACCGATCGAGCCACGGCACCGAGATCCGGCGGGGGCAACCGCCTCAGGCGTCCCGGCGGGCGCGGACCTACCCGCCCGCCCTCATGCCACGCGTCGAGGTTCGCCGCGCTGGCGGCGTACGCGTGGAACATGTCGACCGGGTCGACGCAGTCGTCCATCGCGTCTGGCTCTTCCGGGTCCCGGTCCAGGTGCTCGGCAGCCAGGTTGAGGCGCAGGGTGCGGGCGTAGTCGTCGGCGCTGTCGATGACGACTGCCGACAGCTCCGAGTCGTGGGTCCACGAGCGCCGGTTGAAGTTGTCCGACCCGATGCTGGCCCAGGTGTCGTCCATGATGCAGGTCTTGGCGTGCACGTAGACGGGAGTGCCAGCGTGGTTCTCCAGGCTGTAGACCGCCACTCGGTCCGGGGCCGCCTCGGCCATCTGAGTCATCGCCCACCGCCGGCCCAGCAGTTGCGGAGTGCGGGTCAAAGCGCCGGCCTTGTCGGTGAAGCGCGGGACGACAGCGATGACGTGCAGGTCGGGTTGCTCGCGCAGCGCCTCGGTGAAGGCCTCGCCGATGTGGCGACCCCAGAGGTACTGGTCCTCGATGTAGATCAGGCGCCGAGCGCGGCGGAGCGCCTTCGTATAGCCGCGCGCGACGCTGCACTCCCCGCCCTTGGCGAAGGGATAGTCACGGTTGAACCGCAGGTCCGGGTAGGTCCGCAGGAGTTGCACGGCGTGGGTGCCGCCCTCGACCGGCGGCGGAGGCGGCGCCTGGTCGGGCAGCGGATCCGGGTCAACATCCAACCCGGACAACCGGTCGCGCAGGTAGTGGACCGGATTGCGGCTCAGCGGCGTCGGATCGAGCCACCGCTCACGGAAGACCGTTTCAACGTCGTGCACCGCTGGGCCAGAGATCGCGGCCTGGATGTCGTGCCAGGGTGGGCGATCGCCGTACTCGGGCGCCATATCGACCGACTGCGGATCTCCGCGGTGCGCGGAGTCGTCGCGGCGTGAGTGACACAGATCGATCCCACCGACGTACGCCACGTCGCGGGTCGGGTCATCGCGGTGCCGGATCACCACCAACTTCTGATGGTGGGATCCGCCCATCCGGACACGCATGTCGAGCAACACCTCGGCTCCGCGGTCCTGGAGCCTCTTGCCTAGCAAGCGATTCGACCGGTGGTCGAACCCGAACGCCTCCGAGTGCGAGCGCCACACCAACCCGCGTACGTCGACCCCGCGCTCGTCGGCGGAACCGAGGATCTCGACGACCTGGCTGTTCGGGTCCTCGGTCAGTTGCTGGTCGGCTTCGCCCTGCCAGTCAGTGAAGTAGACGAGGTCGCCGGCCTTGGTGGCCTGGAGGCGCTCGTAGAGCTCGGCGAAATAGGTCGCCCCATCCACCAGCGGACGCACCAGGTTGCCCTGCGACCAGGCGCTTGAACCGGGGTGATGGTCGTCGAGGCTGGTGAACGGATTGCCCCGCTCCCCCTTGTGCAGCAGCCAATCGGTCGGTGGGGGGCTGTCGGGCATGGGGTCACTGTGTCCCATCGGTGGCACCTGCGGAAGGGGACTGGGCACGACACTCGCCAGGCTCCCTGTCGACATTGGATCCGGTCGGTCAGAATGAGGGCGTGGATGAGACACCGACCGACCCGGCCACGTCGACCAACGCCTCGATCGGCCGCAGCCGTTGGGTCGCCAAGATCATGGACGACGCCGTCACCGTGCCGGGGACACGCATCGGCCTGGGCCTCGACTCGGTGATCGGCTTGGTGCCCGGGGTGGGCGACGTCGCTGGGTCGGCGATCTCTGGGGTGATTCTCTACGACGCCGTACAGCAACGCGTGCCGGTCGCGACGCTGGGCCGGATGGGCTGGAACCTGCTCTTCGACGCCGGCCTGGGTCTCATCCCGGTGGCCGGCGATCTGGCCGATGTCGCTCACCGAGCCAACCGCAAGAACTTTCAGCTCCTCGAGAAGGCCACCGCCGACCATCCCAGCGCCAAGCCGCCGAGTGCAGGTTATCTCTTGGCGGCCTTCGGTCTGGTCGTACTGCCACTGGTCCTCAGCCTCGTCCTGGGCCTGCTCGTTCTCGTGTTGCTGCTCCGCGCGATCTTCTGACCCAGCCCATCGCTACAGTCCCGCCCATGGCACTTACTTGGAAGTTGCACGGCAACGGCAAGACCGTCGCGAAGGATCAGATCGTTGCGCCGGACGAGCGGCTCTCTTGGCCGCTGACCATCGGCTTCGGTGCCCAGCACGTCGTCGCGATGTTTGGCGCCACCTTTCTGGTGCCGCTGCTGACGGGCTTCCCACCCTCAGCGACGCTCTTCTTCTCCGGCGTGGGCACGCTGCTGTTCCTGATCCTGACCAAGAACCGGCTCCCTAGCTACCTCGGATCGTCGTTCGCTTTCATCGCTCCGATCGGTGCCGCGACGGCCGCCTCCGGCATGGGCGCCGCGCTGTTCGGGATCCTGGCGACCGGTCTGCTGCTCGCCGTCGTCGGCGCGATCGTGATGGTGACTGGCACCGGTTGGATCGACGCGTTGATGCCGCCGGTCGTGACGGGTGCCATCGTCGCGCTGATCGGGCTCAACCTGTCGGGAGCCGCCACCTCCAACTTCGAAGCGGCACCCTGGACCGCCTTGGTCACCCTTGTCGCGCTGCTCATGATCGCCGTGGCGTTCCGGGGTCTGGCCGCGCGACTATCGATCGTTCTCGGCGTCGTGATCGGCTACGTGTTCGCCGCCGTCGCCGGAGTCATCGACTTCGACCCGGTTCGCCAAGCCGCCTGGGTCGGCTGGCCCGACTTCGCCTCACCCACTGTGACCTGGACGGTTCTGCCCGCCTTCCTCCCGGTCGTGCTGGTGCTGGTAGCCGAGAATGTCGGACACGTCCGCAGCGTCGCCCACCTGGCCGGTGACGAGTCACTCAACGAGCAGACCGGACGAGCGCTGCTCGCTGACGGCCTCGCGACCACCCTCGCCGGAGCAGGCGGCGGATCGGGCACCACGACGTACGGCGAGAACATCGGCGTGATGGCCGCCACCCGGGTCTACTCGACTGCCGCCTACTGGGTCGCGGGTGTCGTCGCGATCCTGCTGGGCCTCTCCCCCAAGATCGGCGCGATCATCAACACCATCCCTGCCGGTGTTCTCGGCGGTGTGACGGTGGCGCTCTACGGCCTGATCGGCGTCATCGGTGTGAAGATCTGGGTCGACAACCACGTGGACTTCTCGCGCCCGGTCAACCAGTTCACCGCAGCCGTCGCCCTGGTCATCGGCATCGGGAACCTGACCCTGGCCACCGGTGACATCCAGATCACCGGCATCGCCCTGGGCACCATCGCCGCCGTGGTCGTCTACCACTCGATGAACACGGTGGAGCGCCTGCGCAGCTGAGTCGAGGGCGCCGCGTCAGGACTGCGCGGCCAACACCAGCGGCAACACCTCGGCAGCACCGGCCTCGGCGAGCGCCACGGCAGCCAGGGTGAGGGTCCACCCGGTGGCCGTCAGGTCGTCGACCAGCAACACCCGTTGACCTTCCAGAACTCCCGGGTCAGCCTCCACCCGGCAGCGACGGCGCACGGCTGCCACCCGTTGCGCGGAGTTCATCGAACCAGCACCCGGAGGCACATCCGGGTCGACCACCGCCCAGCGACCAACCACCGGCACCTTCAAGAAGCGAGATAGGCCCTCGGCCAGATCGGCGGTCAGTCGGGGTCGGGTCACCGACTCGGCCACGACGATCACATCGACTGCGGGCCGCCAGTCCTGCAGCACCTCGATCACCGCATGGACGAGGTTGTCCGGCACCGTCTGCTCATGCTGATCGGAGGCATCAGCCCGGAACAGATCCCGCAGCGCGTTGCCATAACCGAGATCGGTCAGACGTGCCACGGCCCGACCCGGCTTGGGCGGGGAAGAGATCTTGCCCTTCAGCGGAAGCCCCATCGCGGCCAGGCCGGTGGGCCACATCTTGCGGGGCTCCACGGTGACACCGGGTCGAGCCAGTCGTGAGGTGGCTTCCTCGATTGCGGCTGCGGACACGTCCGTGGAGAGCGTGAGGCCGCCGCAGTTGTCGCATCGTCCGCAGTCTGTTGCATCGGGATCGTCGAGTTGCTCGCGCAGGTAGCGCATCCGGCAAACGTCGGTTTCGAGGTAGGCCAACATCGCCTGCTGCTCACTGGCCCGCGCTTCTGCGACCCGGGCGTAGCGCTCGGCGTCGTACTCCCAGGAACGACCGGTCGACTCCCAGCCACCCTTGACGCGCCGCACCGCACCGTCGACGTCGAGCACCTTCAGCAGGGTCTCGAGTCGGGTGCGACTCAGCTCGACGTGGGTCTCCAGGGCCGGGGTGCTCATCGGCCGGCCCTCCTGGGCCAACACCTCCAGGGTCTGACGCACGACCTCCTCGCGAGGGAAGGCCAGGGAGGCGAAGTAGGCCCAGATGTCGCGGTCCTCCAGCGCTGGCAACAGCACGACCGAGGCCGTGTCATCTGCGTTGGCCAAACCACGGCCAGCACGACCGACCTGTTGGTAGTAGGAGACCGGCGAGGAGGGGGCGCCGAGGTTGACCACGAACCCCAACGTGGCGTCGAAACCCATGCCCAGTGCGCTCGTCGCGATCAGCGCCTTCACCCGACCTGCGGCCAGGTCCTGCTCGAGGGCATTGCGTTCGGTCGGATCGGTCTGGCCGGAGTACGCCGCCACGTCATGACCGCGCGAGCGCAAATAGTCGGCGACCTCCTGGGTGGCTGAGACGGTCAAGCAGTAGACGATGCCGGACCCCGGCTGCTCGCCGAGGTGATCGGCCAACCAGGCCAACCGTTGCTGGGCCGTCTTGAGGCGCACCACGCCCAACTTCAGCGACTCCCTGTCCAGCGATCCGCGCAGCACCAACACCTCACCGCGTTGCCGCTCGGCCAACCCACCTAACTGCTCGGCGACATCGGTGGTGACCCGGGCATTGGCGGTGGCGGTGGTGGCCAGGACGGGGATCCCGTCGGGCAGTTCGTCCAGCAGGGTCTTGATCCGGCGGTAGTCGGGGCGGAAGTCGTGCCCCCAGTCGGAGATGCAGTGGGCTTCGTCGACCACCAGCAGCCCGCAGGTCGCGGCCAACCGGGGCAGCACCTCGTCGCGGAATCCCGGGTTGTTCAGCCGCTCCGGACTCACCAGGAGTACGTCGACCTCCCCCGCTGCGATGGCGGCGTGGCCCTCCTCCCACTGCTCGAGGTTGGTGGAGTTGATGGTGACCGCCCGGATCCCGGCGCGTTGGGCCGCCGCGATCTGGTTGCGCATCAGGGCCAACAGCGGGGACACGATCACCGTCGGCCCGGCACCGGCCTCACGCAGCAGGAGCGTGGCCACGAAGTAGACCGCCGACTTCCCCCAACCGGTGCGCTGCACGACCAACGCCCGTTGTTTGTCGACCGCGAGCGCCTCGATGGCCCGCCACTGGTCGTCGCGCAACCGGGCGTCCGCACGACCCACCAGAGCCTGCAGGTGTTGCTCGGCGGCGGCACGGGTGGGTGAGGCGGGATCAGCAGACATGGACGTGTGTCTACCAGGGTCAACCGACACGCACGATTGGCTATCCACAGGGGGCTCCAGAGCCGGACGGTGCTAGGCGGACAGATCGACGAAGACTCGGTCCCAGCCCTCGACCTTGCGTTCGTCCCACAGCCCATCACTAGGGAGGACGGCGGTGTAGCCGCTTCCGACATCCCCCTTCACCGTCAGGACCGCTCGACCGTCCTGGCCGGGAGTGACGACACCGGCGCGGCGAGTGCGCCCGTCGTCGCCGCGAACCAGGACGGTGACCGGACGCTCGGGACTCCATCCGACCAGTTCAATCAGGCGACCGGATGACGACTCCAGGACGCGAGGCGCGTAGGACCCGTCCGCGGTGACGGCCACTGTGACTAGGTGCGTACCCTCGCTCTTGAACTTGGCGTCGGTGACCTCGACCCGGTAGACGCCCTGCTCCAGGCCCTCGGTGGGACAGGAGAAGCGCGCGTCGGATGACTCGTAGCCGCAGGCCACCACGCCCTCACCGACGCTGTTGTTCCCCTCCTCGGGTCGGGGGGCCGCAGCCGGTGCCAGGGTGACGGTGATGTCCCCGTCGGGATGTTCGACGCTGCCGACGATGTCCTCGCCCTGGGCCACACCGCGCGTGTCGGCGGTGGCTCCGAGAGGAGTGTCGGCGACACAACCGGACAGAGCCGGGATCGACAGCAGGGCGACGAGGGCGACGGACAAGGGGCGCAGTCGCGCCGTGGGGAGGGGGGTCATGGCTGGCAGTCTGCTGGTCCGAAACGTCCGGCGCCTGAGTCGGCGTACCCAGATTCGTTGCCAAATGAGTTGCGCATCTCCTCACCCAGCCCCACCGTCACCGCGCTGACGCCCCGAAACGTCTCGCCGAACTCCGCATCCAAGGCCGCCGCCGAAGGGACCGTGACGGGCAGCAGCATCAGCGTGGTGAGGGTGAGGGAGCGGAAACGAGACACGCGGATGATCGTCATCTCCACCACACTGGTCGCGACGTGGTGAAGATGCCTGAGTGCTCGTACCCAGACGGCCTGGCCCGTTCGGGTGGTCAGTGATCCCCCCGATGTACCCCAAAACCTCACCCGGGGCCACACCACGGGCCTACGCTGCGCCCATGACTTCCACACCCCCCTCCCCCCACGGCTCGCGCACGCGACGCTTCGCCCCGACCCTCGTGGTTGCCGCCACCTGCCTGGTGCTCGGCTCCACCGGCGGCGCCGTCGCCGGCACGATGATCACCGGCAAGCAGATCAAGAACAACACCATCACCAGCGCGGACATCAAGAACAAGACGATCAAGACCAAGGACCTCGCCAACGGCACCGTCAAGCGACTCAAGGGTGCGACCGGGCCGACCGGCCCTGCGGGGGCCAACGGCGACGATGGTCGCCAGGGGTCTCCCGGCGACCAGGGTGAGGACGGTCCGATCGGGCCTCAGGGGCCCACAGGTGACCAGGGTCCGCAGGGTCCCGCCGGTCTGACCCAACTCTCCTTCATCGACGCGGTGTCCGGCTCGATCCCCAACGGTCAGCCCGCCCTCGTAACCGCGGTGTGCGAGGACGACAAGACCGCCATCTCGGCGGGCGGAGAATGGGTCGGAAACGACTCGAGCCCGGTCGAGTTGATGCCCGACCCTGACTTCTCCGACACCTGGACGGCGCGCGGCACGAACAACGGACCCACCGGAAACACGCTTCGGATCAGGATCCTCTGCGCCTACACCGGCTGAGCGGCCTCACCAGATCCGCACGCGCTCCTCGGGCGCCAACCACAGACCATCCTGCGGGGTGGTCTCGAAGACCTCGTGGAACTCGTCGAGGTTGCGCACGATGTTCGCCCGGAACTCCGGCGGGGAGTGCGGGTCGACCGTGAGGTACTGCTGCTCCTGCTCGCGGCGACGCTTGGTACGCCAGACGTAGGCCCAGTTCAAGAAGAGCGAGCGGCGGTCCTCGACGCTGGCCGCGCCGTCCTGACTCATCACGAACGCCTTGTGACCGATGGTCAGGCCCCCAAGATCACCGATGTTCTCGCCGACCGTCAACGAACCGTTGACCTTCTCGCCCGGCAGAGCGCGGGGCTCGAAGTCGTTGTACTGCTCGATCAGGGCCTTGGACTTCACCTCGAACGCGGCTTTGTCCGCGGCGGTCCACCAGTCATTGAGGTTGCCGGCACCGTCGTACTGCGCGCCCTGGTCGTCGAACCCGTGCCCGATCTCGTGCCCAATCACCGCCCCGATGCCGCCGTAGTTCTCGGCCGGGTCAGCGTCCGCGGAAAAGAACGGCTTCTGCAGGATGCCCGCGGGGAAGCAGATCTCGTTGGTGCCGGGGTTGTAGTAGGCGTTGACGGTCTGCGGCAGCATGAACCACTCGTCGCGGTCGACCGGGGAGCCGATCTTGCGCAGCTCGCGG
>CBDTZB010000093.1:0-8123 GCA_965364795.1 uncultured Nocardioides sp. | reverse complement strand
TGTTCGCCGGGCAGGTCCCCGAGATCACCACCAACCTCGCTGAACTCGAAGCCCACGCGGCTGCAGTTCTACAGCCCGAGGCGATGGGGTACGTCGTCCCCAGTGCCGGCGGCGGGTCGACTGCGCGCGCCAACGTGGCCGCTTTCGAGCAGTGGCGGATCGTGCCGCGGATGCTGCGGGACCACGCACTGCGCGACCTCTCCACCACGGTGCTCGGCACGAACCTCGCCGCTCCGGTGATGTTGGGACCGGTCGGCGTACAGACCCTGGCGCACCCTGACGGGGAGCTCGCCTCGGCGCGAGCCTCGACGGCCCTGGGTCTCGCCTATGTGCATTCCACCCAGGCCAGTCACTCGATCGAACAAGCGGCAGAGGCGTGCGGCGACGGGGCGCGGTGGTACCAGTTGTACTGGCCCAGCGACCCCGAACTGTGTCTAAGTTTTCTGAGTCGGGCCAAGGAGGCTGGCTACACCCATCTGGTGCTGACCGTGGACACCACGCTGCTCGGTTGGCGTCCCGCGGACCTGGACCGAGGGTTTCTTCCGTTCCTGGCCAACCAGGGGATTGCGAACTACACGACCGACCCGGTGTTCAACGCGCGCCTGGACAAGCCTGCCGAGGAAGACCCGGGGGCGGCGGGCGCAGCCTTCGCAGCGGTCTTCCCGAACCCTGGCCTAAGCTGGGATCAGCTCGGTTTCCTGCGCGAGCAGTGGGACGGTCCGATCCTGCTCAAAGGCATCCAGCACGTCGACGACGCTCTGATGGCCCGTCACCACGGGATGGACGGGATCGTGGTCTCCAACCACGGGGGCCGTCAGGTCGACGGGGCGTTGGCTTCCCTCGACGCGCTCCCCGCGATCGTCGAGGCGGTCGGCGACGATCTTGCGGTGCTCTTCGACTCCGGGGTTCGCACCGGGGCCGACGTGTTCAAAGCGTTGGCCCTCGGCGCCGACGCCATCTTTTTGGGACGGCCATACATCTACGGCCTCGCCCTCGGTGGTCAGGCGGGAGTCGAGCACGTGCTGCGTTGCTTGCTAGCGGAGTTGGACCTCACCCTGGCTGGGGCGGGGTACTCCAGTCATCACGAGCTGACCTCTGACTCAGTCGTCTCCAGACCCTGATGAGCTGAGCAGCGGTCACCAGGTGTCGACGGGTCGTCGACTGCCGGTCAGTTGACCGCGGGAGGCCGCGGCTCCTAACACTGAGCCGAGCAGAGCGCGGGTTTCGGCGGGGTCGATGACGTCGTCGATCTCGAAGTGGCGGGCCACGTTTAGCGCCGTCGAGTGCGCTTGGGCGTACGCCGTGAGCTCGCGCACCTGCTGCTCGCGCTCCTCCTCATTCGCGATGGCCGCCAACTCCTTGGCCATGGAAAGTCGGACGGCGCCTTCGAGTCCCATCGCTCCGAGGTGGGCGCCGGGCCAGGCGACCGTCATCAGAGGTTCGTGGGTGCTGCCGCCCAGCATCGCCTGGGCGCCGAGGCCGTAGGCGCGACGAAGGACGACGCCCACCAACGGCACGCTGAGGTGAGCGCCTGCGACGAGCAGCCGCGAGGTGTGCCGCACCAGGCCGGTCCGCTCCGCCTCGGCCCCGACCATCATTCCTGGGGTGTCCACGAGAGAGATGACGGCGAAGCCCCAGGAGTCGCACAGTTGGAGGAAACGAGCGGCCTTGTCGGCGGCGTCGGAGGTGATGGCGCCGGCCATGGAGAGGGTCTGGCTGGCCACAAAGCCCACTGGGCGGCCCTCGATCCTCCCCAGGGCGGTGACGAGTTCGGGGGCGAAGGACTCCCGCAGGACGGTCACCGTGTCCTCGTCGGCAAGAGTCTCGATGATCGGCACCACGTCGTACGACGTCCGCTCACCCTCCGGAATCGCCTCCCGCAGCCAGGTCTGGTCCGGTGCGGTCCACGTAGGCTGCCGCCCCTGGAAGTAGCCCAGCAACCGTCGGGTCACCTCGATCGCTTCGTCGTCGTCCGCCACGGCCACGTCGACCACGCCGTTGGCGGTCATCACGTCCAGCGGTCCGACATCGCGGGCGTGGACCTCACCGAGACCACCGCCGGCGATCATCGCGGGGCCGCCCATCCCCAGGGAGGCACGCGGAGTGGCCACGATCAGGTCCGAGCAGCCGGCGATGACGGCGTTGCCGGCGAAGCAGTTGTCGTCGACGACCGCGATGCGCGGAGACTTCCCGGACAATCGAGCCCAGGTCGCAAAGGTCGTGACGTCCAAAGCGGAGACCAACGGGATGTCGGTGTCGCCGGGCCGTCCGCCACCTCCGGCGGTGAAGAAGACTGTGGGCAGGGCCAGGCGCTCGATGACGTCGAAGAGTCGGTCGGTCTTGTGGTGGCCTCGCATGCCCTGGGTGCCTGCCATCACGAGGTAGTCGTAGGACAGCACCGCGCAGGCCGACTGTTCACCGTAGGACGCCTCATCGATCCGAGCCAGCCCGCCGACGATCCCGTCCGCCACGGTCCGGTCCAGGAGGTCGTCGAGGTCCCGGCGCTGCTCCTGTGCGGCGGTGACGTAGCGGCCGTACTCGACGAAGGAACCTGGATCGACCAGGTCCGCGACGTGTTGCCGTGCGCTGCGGCCGCCGGCTGCGGCGCGCTTGTCCACGGCTTCTGGACGGGCTGAGTCCTCGGTCAGGGCTCGGCGGGCAAGGAGGTCCAGGAGTTCGGGTCGGATCGCCATGCCGCGACCATATTCCGCGCCGGTGAGCGGGCAAGCGCAGGGCTGAACCGGGCCGGGCGCTGGTGAGACGACGATGTGCGGATCGGGGTTCGGGTTGGCATACTTCGGTGAGTTGTGGCTTGATGAATAAGTACCTTGGGGGTGGACCAGATGATGCGACGGATCGTCGGACTGATAGCTGTAGCTGTCAGCACGCTCCTCCTGTCCACGATCCTGGTTGGAGTTTCGACGGCGGAGACCGGTGAGCTCGAGGCCAAGCAGGTCACCACCGTCCTCGACGGTCAGGAAGCCCTCCTCACGCTTCCCGCGGGCGACGGCACTCCCAAAGGCCTCGTCCTCTTCTTCCACGGACAGGGCGGAACGGCCAGCAACAAGATCGAAGAGCCCTGGCTGGAGTCGTTAAGCCGCAACGGGTTCGCGATCGCCTCTGGTGACCTACACATCACCTCGTGGGGCAACGAGGCGTCGACCAAGGATGTCCGCAACCTCATCGACTGGGCCGAGTCCGAGTCGGGCCTCCCGGTCAGCGTCTGGGTCTCCGGATCCATGGGCGGAGCGGTCTCGCTGAACGCGATGAACTTCGGCATCGAGCCCCCCAGGTGCTGGTACGGCGTCAAGCCCGCCATCTCCCTGACCCAGATGGACAAGGTCCCCGGCGGCCCGGGCTACATCAAGAGCGCCTACTCCGGTGCGGTGCCGCGTGAGCGCGACCCGATCCGCAACCTCGAGTCGCTCTCGATCGCCACCCGTTACCGCGTGGTGGCCTCCCCTGAGGACCACTGGGTGATCTACGACCAGAATGCCGGCCCGCTCATCAAGACCCTGCGGGAGAACGGCGCGGCCGTGTCCCTGCTGGAGGCCGAGGGCCTGCACATGGACCCCTCGCACTTCAACAACTTCGACGTCGTCGACTTCGCCAACTCCTGCGTCGACAACGGCTACGGTGCCGCTTCAGCGGCCGTCCGCTAGACCACTGCGCCGTTAGATCCAGCGCTCGAACCAGACCCGATCGAGCCACTCGGACTTCGTGAGCAGTTCATTGGTCCAGATCGGCCAGAACCAGGCGAAGTTGATGAGCACCAGGACGAAGTAGGAGCCGGCGACGATGACCCCGATCGTGCGGCGCCGTGACGGCAGACGGGAGGGCCCGATGATCCGCCCCAGAGTCAGGGTCAGGGCGATGATCACGAACGGCAGGATCGCGACGGCGTAGAACAGGAAGATCGGTCGGTCGTCGTACTGCAGCCAGGGCAGCCAGGCGGACCCGGCGCCGACCACCGCCAACCCGAAGCGCCAGTCCCGGCCGCCCAGCCAGCGGGTGACCGAGTAGAGCAGCGCCAGGATGCCGCCCCACCAGATCATCGGGTTCCCGATCAGCAGGACCTGACGGATGCAGTCGCTGCCTTCGGGCGCGTTGCAGCCACGCGTCCCGGGCTCGATGCCGGTGTCCGCAGCGACCCCCACGGGACGATTCAGCAGCAGCCAGCCCAGAGGGTCGGACTGGTAGTTGTGGGTCGAACAGTTCAGGAAGTGGGCGTGGAAGTTGTAGAGGTCCTGGTGGTAGAAGGCCAGGGACCGAAGGGACTGGGTGACCTCGCCGAACCCGCTCGCGTCAGGCTCTGAGGCGGTCGACCACTCCTTGTCGTTCAACTCGTTGTCCGGCTCCCCGTCGGCGCAGCCGTTCTCGCTGGCGAAGCGGGTGTACTGCGTGGAGGACAGGTTCTGCTCGTACTCCTCGGCGTTGATCAACCACCCGGTCCAGGTGGCGACGTAAACCATGAAGCCGACGACCACGAGGTAGCCGAAGGCGGGCAGGCCGTCGACGAAACCTGAGCGCAGGACGGCGTACCGGACCCCAACGGACTGCCGCGCGCTGGCGCTCCACAACCAGGTGAGCAGCCCGAACGCGGCGAGCGGGAAGATCGCGGTCCACTTCGTGCCCAGGGCGAGGCCGAAGCTGACGCCGCCCAGCAACAGCCAGGGACGCCACAGCAGGCCGCGCACGGGACCCCAGGAGCCGATGGAAAGCACGACCCCGTCGGCCGGCGCCAACAATCGCGCTAGGTGGGCGCGCATCCAATAACGGTCGTTCACGACGCAGGTGACGCCGCAGAGTATGAAGAAGGCTAGAAAGATGTCGAGCAGCGCCAGCCGGGACAGCACGAAGTGCAGACCGTCCAGGCTCAGCAGGAGGCCGGCGACCAGGGACAGGGTCAGCGAACCGGTGAGGCGCAGCACCAGTCGGCACATGACCAGCACCATCAGGGACCCGACGATCGCGGCAGCGATCCGCCAGCCGAACGGGTCCATGCCGAAGGCCTTCTCGCCCAAGCCGATCAGCCACTTGCCGACCTCCGGGTGCACGATCAGCGAGGGGTCGTCCGCCCAGATCCCAGCGGTCCTCCCAGCGAGGATCGCGTCGTTGATGTCCTGTTTGCCGAGGGTCTCGGGATAGTTCAGGACGTACCCGTGGTTGACCAGCGACCACCCGTCCTTGGCGTAGTACGTCTCGTCGAAGGCGAACTTGGCCGGCGACCCGAGGTGATAGAGCCGCAGCAGAAACGCGAGTACGGCGACCCCGAGCGCGGTTGCCCATGCGAACCACCGTCGTTCGGTGATCCGGGTTAACAGGTCGGGGGGCACGCCCGAAGATTACGCGGCTGACATGATCGGGACGTGACTGACTTCGGCGTACTCGTGCTGGCCGGCACTCCGATCGGCCGGGTTTCGGACGCGCCGCCGCGGTTGGCCGAGGAGTTGGCGACCGCCGATGTGGTGGCCGCTGAGGACACCCGCCGTCTGCGCCGCCTGACCACTGACCTCGACGTGCAGATCACCGGACGCGTCGTCTCCTACTTCGAGGGCAACGAAGTCGCCCGCACCCCCAGCCTGGTCGAGGCGTTGCTCGCGGGGGAGCGGGTGCTGCTGGTCACCGACGCCGGGATGCCGTCCGTGTCCGACCCGGGGTACCGCTTGGTGGCGGCAGCGGTTGAAGCCGGCATCACGGTCACCTCGGTCCCCGGACCCTCGGCGGTGTTGACCGCTCTGGCGGTGTCCGGGCTACCGGTGGACCGGTTCTGCTTTGAGGGTTTCCTGCCCCGTAAGGCCGGCGAGCGGGCTCGGCGTCTTGGTGGCCTCGCCCATGAGGAACGCACCATGGTCTTCTTCGAGGCGCCCCACCGCACCCAGGTGACCCTGGCCGCGATGGTCGACACCTGGGGTGGGGACCGGGCCGCAGCGGTCTGCCGGGAACTCACCAAAACCCACGAGGAAGTACGCCGCGGCCCTCTGGCCGACCTCGTCACCTGGGCCTCCGAGAAGGAGGGCGGGATCCGGGGTGAGGTGACCATTGTCGTGCAGGGCGGTTCACCGGTCATCGAGATCGGGCAGGATGCCGACAGCCTGCGAGTCGCAGTCGCAGAGCGCGAACAGCTCGGGATGTCTCGGAAGGACGCGATCGTGGAGGTGGCGAAGGTGGCCGGGGTGCCTAAGCGCGAGGTCTATCAGGTGGTGCACATCGGATGACGGACTCACCGGTGAAACGAAGCTTCGGTGGCCGCCTGACCACGCTGCGCCACGACGGCCACTCCTTCGATGTCTTCGACCAGGGGCCCCTCGACGGCGAGGTCGTGGTGCTCCTCCACGGCTTCCCCGAACGCAGCACCTGTTGGCGCGACATCGCCCCGAAACTGCACGCGGCCGGCTTCCGTACGGTCGCGATGGACCAGCGCGGCTACTCGCCGCGGGCTCGGCCCCGTCGTCGCCGGGACTACAGCGTGAACCACCTCTCCGGTGATGTCGCTGCCCTGATCGACGCGGTCGGCGGACCGGTGCACATCGTGGGGCACGACTGGGGTGCGGTGGTTGCCTGGGTCGTCGCGCAGCGCTTCCCCGGCCGACTGCGGACCTTGACCGCGCTGTCGGTGCCGCACCCGACGGCGTACCTGTTATCGACGGTGACCACCCGTCAGTTTTTCCGGTCGTGGTACATCCTGACCTTCCAATTCCCCCGCCTCGCGGAGTGGCTCGCCAGCCGCCACGGCAGCCGCTTGGAGAAGATCCTGCGCTCGTCGGGGTGGTCATCAGCCGAGGTCGAGCGCTTCCGCACCGAGATCGTGGAGTACGGCGCGATCCGCGGTGGCCTGAGCTGGTACCGCGCCATCCCGTTCGCCGATCGATCGTTGCTCTCGAAGAAGGTCGGCATCCCCACCACACTGGTATGGAGCGACGGTGACCACTTCGTCGGCCGGGCGAGCTGCGAGCGCAACGAGGACTACGTCACCGGGACCTACGAGTTCGTGACCCTCGCCGGCGTCAGCCACTGGATCCCGACCCAGGCCCCCGACGCCTGTGCGGAAGCGATCCTCGAACGGATCATCGCGTGAGCGGCTCGGGGGGTCGGCCCCCAGCGCCGGAGCCGCTGCCGCACCCCGTCGTGGACAACCACTGCCACCTCGACATGGGTCGAGGTGACGAGGTCTGGGATGTCCCCACCGCCCTGGCCGCGTCCGCGGCCGTCGGCGTGCCTCGGATCGTGCAGATCGGGTGCGATCTGGCCGGGTCGGCGTGGGCCGCGCAGGCCGCTGCGACGTACGACGCTCTCGTGGCTGGCGTTGCCCTGCACCCCAACGAAGCGCCTCGGTTGGCTGACTTGGGTGAGCTCGACGCCGCGCTGGAGGAGATCGAGCGCCTGGCGGGCTCCGGCGACCACGTTCGGGCGGTGGGGGAGACGGGGCTGGATCACTTCCGCACCGGGGAGGAGGGCCGCGCCGCGCAGGTCGAGTCCTTTCGCCGCCACATCGACATCGCGAAGCGACTCGACAAGACGCTGGTCATCCACGACCGCGACTCCCACGACGAGGTCCTGGCGGTGATCGACGAGGAGGGGGCGCCCGAACGATGGGTCATGCACTGCTTCTCCGGCGACGCCGACTTCGCGCGGCGCTGCCTGGACCGGGGGGCTCACCTGTCGTTCGCCGGGACGGTGACCTTTAAGAACGCCGAGCACCTGCGTGAAGCTCTTCTCATCACCCCCCAGGACCGGGTGCTGGTTGAGACCGACGCGCCGTACCTCACCCCGATGCCACACCGTGGCAGGACCAACGCCAGCTACCTGATCCCGTTGACCATGCGCCTCATGGCGCAGGCCCGCGGCGAGGACCTGGAGGAACTCTGCCGGGCGGTTGAGGCCAACACCGACGTGGCTTTCGGCGGCACCTGGTAGGAACCGGCCCCGAATATTGCCGGTGTGTAGCACGCCGGCTCCGCGTGTTCTCCCTCACCCCCGCGGCGGCCCAAAGCCTATGGGCGCGGCGATTTCACAGGTAAATGATGCCCCCGCGGTGGACCTCGGCTTGCTATCTGGCGCCCTCGGCTGGTCTCGTGGAGTCACATCGAAGGCCGGGATCGGGAGATTTGATCTGGCTGGCG
>CBDTZB010000092.1:0-8162 GCA_965364795.1 uncultured Nocardioides sp. | reverse complement strand
TGGATCGACATCCCACCCAGCATCAGCCAGGAACGCGAGCCGTTGATCGTCGTACCCATGGTGAGGACCAGGATCAGACCCACCACCGAAGCGAGGTAGACCAGCGGCGCCATCAGGCGCACCCACCGGTGGTCGGTGACCACGACGATCGCCAACAGCACCAGGCCGAGGCTGACGTTGACCGCCTGCTTGAGGAGGTACGCCGCGGAGTTGCCCCCGTTGAGGTCGGTGCGGGTGCTGGTTGCGGACCACACGAGCAGGCATCCCAACACCGAGAGCAGGAGCACGGCTCCGAGCAGGATCCAGTCGAGTCGCAGGAGACGGTTCTTCATCGGTCATCACCCCGCGCCGGAGGGAGGATGGAGCCGTCTTTGCGGAAGTTCGGCAACTCCTTGGGCAGGGTGGTGCCTGGGATGGCGGCCTCAGCGGGCCGGACCTCTTCGCCCTCAATGCCGTAGAGGGACTCCCAGATGGCGCGCACGTGCGGTCCTGACGTGCCGGATCCGGTGCCGCCCTGGCTGACCATCATGATCACCACGTAGTCCTCGGAGTAGGACGCGACCCAGGAGGTCGACTGCTTACCGTAGACCTCCGCCGATCCGGTCTTGGAACGAATAGGCACCTCCTCGAGGGGGAAGCCGATCATCCGCCAGGACATGGTGCCGGTTCGGGTGACGCCTTGAAGGGCCTCGTCGATGTAACCCACGATGCCGGGTGGGACGTCCACCTTGCCGGTCTCCTTCGGGGCGATCCGGCGGATCACCGTCCCGTCGGGGGCGACCACCGCCTTACCTATCCGTGGGGCGTACAGAGTGCCGCCGTTGGCGATCGCGGCATATCCCTGAGCGAGTTGGAGCGGGGTGACGATGGTGTCGCCCTGGCCGATGGCGAAGTTCACCGCGTCGCCGGCCCGGTAGGCGAAGCCCTCGATGCAGAACTCACGAGCGAACTTGTAGACGAAGTCGCTCACTCCGGCCTTCTCCTGCGTCTGGTCGGCAACCCCGCAGTAGTAGTCCTTCTGGGACTCGAAGTAGGACCGCTTCCAGGTCCGGTCCGCGATCCGGCCGGGAGCCTCGCCCGGCAGGTCGATGCCGGTTTCACGTCCGAAGCCGAACTTCTTGGCCTCCTCCACCAGTGGGTCGCGAGCGTCCACGTCGGCGACGTCGGAGCCAAAGCGCTGCCAGTAGTCCAGGCCGATCCGGTAGAAGAACGTGTTGCACGAGACCTCGAGGGCCTTGGCGAAGGAGATGTAACCGTAGGAGCCGGACTCGTAGTTCTTGAAGGCGCGGTTGCCGACCTGAACCGACGGGGAGCAGTTCAGGCTGGCGTCGGTCGTGTAGCCGTTCGTCAGGGCACCCGCGGTCATGAAGGGCTTCCAGGTCGACCCGGGCGCGAACTGCCCCTGGGTGGCGCGCCCCAGCAGAGGTTCGCCAGCTTCCTTGGAGTAGAGGCGGGTGAGTTGCTTCTTGGTGATGCCGCCCACCCACAGACCCGGGTCGTAGGTCGGCTGACTGGCCATCGCGACGACCCGTCCGGTCTTGGCCTCCAGCACCACGGCGGCACCGGAGTCGGCGACATAATTGCGGCCGGTGACCTTGTCGAGGGTTCCCCGAGCGACCGTGATCGCCTCATTCAACTGCTCCTCGACCACGCTTTGGACCTTCGCGTCGATGGAGGTGACCAGGGTGTCGCCGGGTTGGCTAGCGAGCGCTTCGTCGTCGCCGAGGACCCGACCCATCGCGTCGACGGTGACCGACTGGTAGCCGGGCATGCCGCGCAACCACGCGTCGTACTCCTTCTCCACACCGGCGCGGCCCACCGACGAGGCACCGTTGACCGAGCGGTCCCCGTCGTTGTTCGCGACGTCGAGTTCGCCCTCGGTGATGGGGCTGAGGTAGCCGAGCAGGTGGGCGGCGTTGACGCCGAAGGGGCGCGGGTAGGACCGCACCCACTGCTGGTTGACCACCACAGCGGGGAAGTCCTCCGGCTGCTCCTGGATGCGCAGGGCCACGGACTGATCGACGTCCGAGGCGATCGGGACCGGCTGGAAGGGCGATCCGTTCCAGCAGACCCCCACCTGGGCATCCTCGGTGCCACAGCTGATCAGCTTCTTCTTCAGGCGCACCGCGCGGTCATCGACCACCCCCGCCAACCGGACCAAGAGCTTCTGGGCCTGCTTCGGCTCCATCCGGTTCAACACGCCACGGTCCACCGAGACGACCCACGAGAGCCGGTTGGTAACCAACGGTCGGCCCTGATCATCGACGATCAGTCCGCGCTGCGGCTGGTCCACGATCTCGCGCACCGACTGGGCGGCGGCCTGGGCGGAGTACTTCTCCCCGCTCACGACCTGGAGGTAGTAGAGCCGGACGAACAGGGTGGCGAACAGCGAGAAGACCAGGGCCTGGATCACGACCAACCGGAGTCTGCTGCGGCGGGCTCCTTGGAGGGCACTCCCGCTCACGGGGTGGCCCGATCAGGCTCGAGGCGCTCGAAGATGCGCAGCACCAGGGGCAGGACGATGGGGGTCACCAGCAGGTCCCAGATCAGGGCCGCACCGATCACCGTGAGGAGTTCGGGAACCGAAAGCAGCGGGTCGCGCAGCAGGATCCCGCTGAGCGCGAAGATCGAGGTGCCGAGGAACGACGAACCGGCAGCCGTCGCGAGCAGGGCGGTCAGGGTCGGCCGCAGGTCCTCGCCGACCCGACCCGCGACGTACCCGACGATCAGCAGGGCCAGCGCCCAGCGCCCGGCGATGTGGTCGGCCGGGGGTGCCAGGTCGAGCAGTACGCCGCCAGCGAAGCCGGCGATGAGGCCGAACTGGGCGCCGCGAGCAAGCCCGGCTCCCACCACACTGAGCAGCACCAGGTTCGGCACGACGCCGTTCCAGGCGATGTGCGAGACGACGGAGACCTGAAGGATCAGCGCCACGGTGATGATGGCGGCCGCGACGACCCCGCTCGTCAGGGGGCGGGCCGGTCGGGGCGACCGCCCCGAACCCCTGGTGGGCACGCGTGTGGGGTGCGAGGAGGTGGTGCTCATTGGATGCTCCCGTCCGCCTCGATCACCGCACGGTCACTCGTGGTGCCGCTCGGGACGATGACGCCGACTAGGTTCAGTGAGCCGAAGTCGACGTAGGGCTTGATCTCGGCTCGCTGGGCGGATTCGCGAAGGCTGGAGTAGACCTTGGTCACCGATCCGATCGGAACTCCTGCGAGGTACGGCGCACCACCCTGACTCCCCCAGGTGAGAACGGATTCACCGCGAGAGGGCGCGTCGGCGACATCGACCAACTCGAGGTCGAGGCGGCCGGAGTCGCCGAGCACTCCGCGACCGTGCAGCATGCCGACGTCCATGCTCTCCCCGACCCGGCCACCGACGGTCGACTCCGGGTCGATGATGAGCACCACGGTGGCGGTGTCACTAGTGACCCGCAGCACGCGGCCCACCAGGCCGTCGTCGTTGATGACGGTCATGTCGGGTCGCAGGCCGGAGCGCGATCCGGCATCGATCAGGACGGTGCTGGAGAAGGACTGGGAGGGTCCGAGGCCCACCACCCGGGCCGGCACCATGGCGTAACCGAGTTGGTTGGCCGCAGAGGTGAGTCCGTCGTACTCCGCGAGGCGGTTGCGGTCATATCCCGAGGACCGAAGATCACGGCGCAGTTGCGCGTTCTCCGAAGCGAGGGCATCGACGTCGGCGCGCAGTCCGTTGTGGGTCCGGAACCATCGCGGCACGCTGACGATGGGCTCGACCACGGTGGCAGCGCCGGACTCCATCGGTCCGAGCACCTCGCCGAGAGCGCGACGAGCCGGATCGAGGGCGGACTCCGTGTCGTCATTGAGGTCGAGGGTCACCATCGTGGTGCAGGCCAGAACAAGAGCCAGGACCAGACCGCGGGAGGGACGCCCCGGGCCGGTGCCGCTGCGCTGCCAGCGCCGCTGAGTTGCAGGAGACATCAGTAGCGCCTGACGTCGGAGACCAACACCTGGCGCAGGGCGTCGAAGTCCTCGACGCAACGACCGGCACCCTGGGCGACCGAGGTGAGCGGGTCCTGCGCGATGTGGACGGGCATCCCGGTTTCGTGACGAAGTCGCTCGTCGAGCCCGCGCAGCAGTGCGCCGCCGCCGGTCAGGACGATGCCACGATCCATGATGTCGCCGGCGAGTTCGGGAGGCGTCTGGTCGAGCGTGGTGCGCACGGCGTCCACGATGGCGTGCACCTGCTCCTCGAGAGCGTGTCGAACGTCCGCGCTCGACACGGTGACCGTGTGCGGCAGCCCGCTGACCATGTCGCGGCCGCGGACCTGCGCCTCGGGTTCGTCCCGTCCGGGGAAGGCGGAACCGACACTGATCTTGACCTGCTCGGCGGTGCGTTCGCCGAGCATCAGGGAGTGTTCCTTCTTCATCCAGTTCACGATGGCGGTGTCGATCTCGTCCCCTGCGGTGCGGATCGAGAGCGAGGTGACGATGCCGCCCAGGGAGATGACCGCCACCTCAGTGGTGCCACCGCCGACGTCGACGATCATGTTGCCGGTGGCCTCGTGCACGGGGAGACCGGCACCGATGGCGGCCGCCATCGGTTCCTCGACGATGAAGACTTGGCGGGCACCGGCCTGGTAGCCGGCCTCTTTCACCGCCCGCTGCTCCACAGCCGTGATGCCGCTGGGCACGCAGATCACCATGCGCGGCTTCGCGAAGTAGCGACGCTTGTGCACCTGGTGGATGAAGTGACGCAACATCTGCTCGGTCGCCTCGAAGTCGGCGATCACGCCTCCCCGCAGAGGGCGGATGGCGACGATGTTGTCCGGGGTGCGCCCGATCATGCGTTTGGCGTCGTGCCCGATGGCCAGCAACTCACCGGTGTCCTGGTCCAGGGCCACCACGCTGGGCTGGTCGAGGACCACGCCCTTGCGTCGGACATAGACCAGCGTGTTCGCAGTGCCCAGGTCGACGGCCATGTCGCGGCCGATAAAGCTGTTCGCCATGCGTGCGCGCCTCGCAGTAGCGTGCGCCGGGGAAGCCGGGGAAGGCGCGTACGACGCGCGCACGATCCGCCGTACCCAAGATCGAGAGTAAGGAACGTCCGGCGCAACTCGCCGTAGGCACGCCGTGTCGTCTGTGACTTGTGGGACACATGGGGCGGAGGTTTAGGGGATCGGATCCTCGTCGCTGCGCCGCAGCCACTGGTCGCTTTGATCGGTCGGAACGTCCACGCAGGGACCGGCAACCGTCAACAGCACGTAGCCGCCCTGGTCAGGCAGCTCACTGATGCTGGCCTCCAGGCCTTCGCGGGTTGCGGACAGCGTCCGGCCGCCGGGCCGATCGCCGGTGACGACGGCTTCGAATCCGCCGTCCTGAAGCACCGGTTCGAGGGCGTCCAGATAGGGGCGCTCGGTCACTGGATCGACGTCGATCCGTCCGGAGGCGCGGTAGCGGAAGTTCTTATAGGTCTCCAGGCCGCTGCTCTCACAACCCCGGAACTGACCCAAGCCGCCGGTTGACGTCCCCGTGAGCGCCTCGGCCGAGGACTGCATCAGGTCCGCGAGTTGAGCCCGAACATCAAGTCGTTGTTGTTCCAGCACGCGCGTTGACTCAGCACCGTCCATCGAAGCCCCTCCCCCGCCACACGCGACCATTGTTGCCCAGACCAGCAGGGTCACAGCGACGTTCTTCACGGCTCGACCGTAACCGGCGCCGTCGGAGTCCGGTCGCCTTCGGGGTCCTCCGGATCACCAAACCAGGGATCGTGCACGTGGCCGGCTTCGACGACGTTGTCGTAGTTGCCGTTGACGATCTGGCTGATGTTGAACAGGGATTCGGTGTCGTGGTTGAAGTACTTCGAGTGGTCGGCCAGGGAATCGGCTCCTTCCCCCCGGGTGGTCGACTCAGCGGTGAACCTGGTGGCGCCGAAGTCGTCCTCGGCAGGATCGTCACCGAGGCCGGCGCCAAAGAACGTTTCTCCGTGGATGGCTCCGTGATTGCCGAACTCGGCCACTAGGTCCGAGCTGTTAGCACCGGTCCAGACGTGGCTCGGGTCGATGTTGAGGTCACGGGCATGGTTGGTGTCCCCGCCCACTCCGGGGCTGCCGACGAAGACGATGTCGTCGGCGGCCAGTCCGTGGTCGTGAGCACCGTGCCCGGTGGTGGTCGAGCCGTAGCTGTGGCCGATGACGGTGAGGTGAGCCGGGTCCCCCTCTCGCCCCGCTCGCAGGCCGTCGATGGTGTCGGCCAGCCGCTCGCCACCCGCCTGAGCCAGTTGCTCGTTGGCGACTCCGAGCCAGTCGATCCCGCCGCCGTCCCAGGGAGTGTTGTCGGGGGCGTCGTACCCGATCCAGAACAGCGTGGCGTTGGACTGGGAAGGGTCGAGGTAGCGGGTCGACTCGTAGATGGTGGCCGCCCGGTCAGCCTGATAGCCGGCACTGCTGGCGTCGGTGCCGAGTCCCGGCACAACCACTGCGACGTTGTCGGCTGTGCCCAGATCGCCCGCAGAGATCGCAATTCGCCCATCTCCACCGAAGGCCACCGGGTCGTAGATGAAGATCTGAGCTTCGACCAGCTCGTCGGTGACGGGGTCGCGGAGGCCAGCGAGCTCGCGACGGGCCTCATCGGCGGCCTCGGCGTTGTCCAACCAGGTGGCCTCATCTCCCGTGAGGAGTCCACGCTTCTCGAGGTCGCGCCATTCGGCCAGATCCCGATCGAGGGCCACGGTGTTGGCCTGGTGCCGGGCTTCGGCGGGGATGCCATCGAGATTGCCGATGGTCCCGGGGCTGGCGGCCATGATGGATCGTCGTTGGAGTTCGGTGAGTCCATCCCACCAGCGCTTCACGTCGTGCGGCGGCGCGCCTGCGGGCGGCTTCGTGGACAACGCATCGTCCGCTGGGTCGGCCACGCCGGTGTATCTCTCCTCGATCTGATCCATGGTCAGCACCCGCGCGAAGGCTGCGCACATCGCGGCCTCTTCCCGAGCGATCGCTGCGATCAGGCTGTCGAGGTCTGTTGCGAAGGCCTTCGAGCGTTGAGTCAGCGCTTCGGCCTCGGCCTGCAGCTCAGCTGCCTGCTCGAAGGGAGCTTGCCCGACTCGCTGCCGCAGGAGATCGAGGTGATTCAGCAGGACCCCCCTCTCCGCCACCAGATCGGCGTGGGTGCGGGCATAGCTGCCCATGCGATCGGCATGCATCTGGACGCGCCTCGCGACCGAGCGCAAGGCCAAAGACATGGCATCGGCTCGGGACCCGATCGGCTCGGTCGCGGACCGGTAGGCCCGCGCCGCTTCTCCCCGCCAGTCCAACAGCCGAGCCCGGTCCGCGGCAAAGGTGCCTAGGTCATCGATCTGGGCCGAGGCGGCCAGGAGTTGAGAGCCGCAGTTCTCTACGGAGACGGGATCGACCTCGAGATCAGGCACCACCGCAGGAGGTGCGGGCAACAGCACCGCGGTCATCGGCGTTCGACTAGGTAGCCAGCGAGGCGGAAGTACTCCTCGCTGAGTGACGCGTCGGTGTTGAGGTAGTCACTCATCGTCGTTCGCAGACCGTCCGCCTGTGCCTCACACCGCTCGGCCATCCGATCGGCGTGCTGTCCCCACGCCCTCAAGAAACGATCAGCGCTACTGCGAACCTCTGGGCTGAAGCCGCCGGAGCCAGCCGCTGCGATCTGACTGGAGGCGGCAAACAGATCGAGGTTTTGCTCGTCCCACGACCGAGAGACCGGGCCCGACGATGCCGGCACGACCTCCATCACCGGCCTCCGTTTCGTGCCAGCTCACGGGCCCGATCGGTTCCGACGGTCAGGGACGGACCAGACACCCGAAACAGCACGGCCCCGGTGTGGGCGACGTACGACGTCACGACCTCAACCGACTCACGGCGGGCGCGCAGTCGGGGGACGCCTCCGGATGGTCGGTGCAACTCCCAGCCGCCGGCGAGAAGCGCATCCGCGAGGCGGTCAATCACGTCACTTCCGTCTTCGCGCTCCGCGCGACACCGTGCTTCAGCACGAACGGACCCAGGGGTGTCGCCGTAGGAGAACCGAGCCAATGGCTCGGTCTCAGGTCCCGCCACCTGCCTCCACAAGTCCCGAGCGAGTGCGGCGATCTCGATCATCACCTGAGCCAGGCGCTCATCGGAGGTCGGTTCACCGTCCGGCTCCGGCGCGGCCAGCACG
>CBDTZB010000091.1:0-8164 GCA_965364795.1 uncultured Nocardioides sp. | reverse complement strand
TGGTCATCGTGGACTTCTTGCGTGGCGCCCACCCGTCCTTCTCGAGGTACGCCGCGTCGTGGGAGGGCATCAGCAGCATCCCGCCGGCGGCGATCAGGTCCTCCTCGAAGCCGGGGAAGAGGGTGCCGATGGCTTTGCGGCCACCGTTGAGCAGAAAGTGCGGGTGCTTGCTCTGGGGTACGCCGCGGCGATGCTCGGCATCGGCCGGCAGGGCGTCCCGCTCGAGGATGATGACCTGCTCGAAGCGGTCAGCCAGGGCGCCTGCGGCGCACAGGCCGGCGACGCTGCCACCCAGCACCACCGCGGTGCTGCCCAAAACGTTGTTCGGTGAATCGTCGTGCGTCATGCCGACCCCATTCATACATCCATGCGAGAGATGTATGAATGTATGAATGGCGGCAGGCCGTGTCAAGGGTTCGGTGCCGCGCGCTACCTTGTGTAGAACAACAGGAGGGGTTCGACATGGGTGGTGTTGGTCGTCGCGCCTACGGTGAATTGGAGGCGCAGGTCCTCCAGGTGCTGTGGTCCGCCGAGGCCCCGCTGACGGCCAAGCAGATCCAGCGCGACATGCCCGGCGACGCTCCTGCCCACACCACGATCCTGACTTCACTCGCCCGACTCTCGGCCAAGGGCGACGTCGAACGCGTCGGCAACGCCGCGCGCGGGATCCGCTTCGCCGCGACCCGCACCGAGGCTGAGCACGCCGGCCTCGGGATGCTGCGCACCCTCAACGACACCTCGGACCGGCACGGCGCGCTGATGCGCTTCATGGGCGACCTCGACGACACCGACCTGGCGTTCCTGCAGCGGGAGTTGTTCCCCGAGGACGGCCGGTGAGCTGGTCCGCGTGGCTCAGCCTGGCGCTGGTCGCGTACGCCGCGGTCGCCACCTTGGCCGCACCGCTGCTGGCGCGCAAGGCCGGTTGGTATCTCCGGCACCCGGGCCGAATGCTGCGGGCCTGGCTGTTCGTCCTGGCCTCGAGTGTGGGGGCGCTGATCCTCGGCGGCGTCGTCGCTTTCGGTTCCCTGTGGTCCTTCCGCGTGGCCTCGGTGTGGTCAACTCGGTCCTGGGTGGCTGAGGTCCTGCTCTGGGGCGGTCTGTTGACCCTGGGGGTGTTGGTGGCCTTGGTCGTCTCGTGTGTTGAGCGGATCGTCTCGACCACTCGGCGCTGCCACCGGGAGATGCGGTGCCTGCCTCGGTCGAGTCGGGACTACACCGTGCGCGCGAGCGACCTCGCCGTGACGTTCATCGACTCTGAGGCTCACATCGCCTGCTCGATCGGTGGTCGGCGGGCCGAGATCTTCGTGTCTTCCGGCGTCGCCGACCGACTCGGTCCGGAGGCGCTTCAGGCCGTGATCGACCACGAGGTGGCTCATGTCCGGGGACGTCACGCCCTGATCGCTCAGATCGCCGAACTCGCTGTGCTGAGCGCCCCCTGGTTGCCGGCTTCACGGGAACTCAAGCGCTCGACGGCGGTGCTGCTCGAATTCATCGCCGACGACTGGGCGGCGAGTCGAGACGACCGAGGGACCCTGCTCCAGGCCCTCGACTCTCTCGCTACGGAGCCCCATGCTCAGGGCGCGATCCTGCGCGCGCACCGCCTGCGCGCGGCGGCAGCCTGACCCCTCCGGCGGAATCGCCGGTTGATTTGACACGTGTCTGCTAGGTTCCGCGGCACAGGAGTTGAAGGGGTCGGCATGAGCCAACGGGGTCGGGGCGAGCGGCACATCGCCGTGATCGGTGCGGGTCCAGCCGGGTTGGCGGCGGGGCGGGAACTGCTCCGCAACGGCTTCACGAACCTGACGATCATCGACGCCCTCGATGGCCCCGGAGGCACCTGGCGACTGCACACCTACCCCGGTTTGGCTTGCGACATCTTCGCCCACTCCTACGCTTTCAGCTTCGCACCCAACCCCGACTGGAGTGCGACCTTCGTCAGCCAACCGGAGATCCTGGCCTACCTCGAGCGGTGCACGGCCGAGTTCGGTCTGGAGCGGCACCTGCTGCTGAACACGCGGATCGTCAGCGCGTCGTACGACGACGGTTCGTGGACGTTGCGCTCCGATGAGAACGAAGTCATCGAGTGCGACGCGGTCATCAACGCGATGGGCAACCAGCACACGCCGCTGTTCCCCGACGTCCCCGGGATGGACGACTTCGAGGGCGACAGTTTTCACGGGACCCGCTGGGACCACGACGTAGACCTGACCGGCAAACGGGTCGCGGTGGTGGGGTCGGCGGCGAGCGCCGTACAGATCGTGCCGGAGGTGGCGAAGGTCGTCGAACACCTGGCCGTTTTGCAGCGGTCGGCGAACTGGATCATGCCGCGTCGGCTGCGGGCCTACACCGGTCTGGAGCGCGCGCTGTTCCGTCGTTTCCCGCACCTGATCGCAGGGGTGCGAGGGGTGCAGTCGCTGATCCTCGCGCAGGTCGAGTACGCCGTCACCCTGGGGCACAACCGGATGAACCAGTTCGAGGCGGTGGCCAAGCGCAACCTCGAGAAGAGCATCGAGGACCCCGAATTGCGCGCGGCTCTGCTGCCGGACAGTCGCTACGGCTGCAAGCGGGGGTTGGTCTCCGACGACTTCTACGCCGCGCTCACCCGCGACAACGTGGAGTTGATCTCCTCGGGCCTTGAGCGTGTCACCCCGACCGGGCTGATCACCTCCGACGGCCGCGAGGTCGAGGTGGACGTGATCATCTACTGCACCGGCTACCGGATCCTCGACCTCGACCGAATCTCGGTGACCGGTGTGGACGGGATGAACCTCGCCGAGGTGATGGGCGAGGAGCCCCGCGCTCACAAGGGGATCGCCGTCCCGGGCTTCCCCAACTACTTCATGGCCGTTGGCCCGAACGGCCTGGTGCTGAACGTGTCGTACTTCGTGACCGCCGAACGCAACGTCGAGACCATCGTCCGGTTGCTGGGGGAGTTGGTCGACAGCGGTGCGGACGCGATGGCGCCGAAGCCCGAAGCCTTCGAGGAGTACAACGCCTCCCTGGCCGACAAATACGCCACCTTCTCCTGGGGTGCGGCGGACTGCAGCAGCTATTACACGAGCGCCTCAGGCCACGCACCCTTCCTCTTCCCGGGGAACTTCAAGGCCTGGACTGCCCTGCACGAAGCGAGCGGTTTGCACGAGTTCGACGTGGTGTAGCGCCACCGCTGGTCGAGGAGGTCGCGCTGGCGACCGTCTCGAAAGCACCGAGTCCCAACGACCACCGAAGGGCCCCCGCAGACGGGACCTCTTGCCCTTGCCCGGCCACCCTTCCCGGGATCACAGTGAAGACAGGCCCCGGGAAACACCGGGTGATGTCGACAGGAGGATCCGATGAAGGCGCTCGTGTACCACGGTCCCGGCAAGAAGGCCTGGGAGGAAGTCCCGGATCCCGTCATCATCGAATCGACCGACGTGATCGTCCAGATCGACACGACCACGATCTGCGGGACCGACCTGCACATCCTCAAGGGCGACGTACCCGCAGTCACGGATGGTCGGATCTTGGGCCATGAGGGCGTCGGCACCATCATCGAGACCGGTCCGGCTGTCAAGAATGTTGCGGTCGGCGACCGGGTGATCATCTCGTGCGTCAGCGCGTGCGGCTCCTGCTCGTACTGCCACAAGGGGCTGTATGCCCACTGCCTGGCCGATGAAGGCGCCAGCGGCATCGGTTGGATCTTCGGCCACCTCATCGACGGCACCCAGGCGGAGTACGTGCGCGTGCCGTTCGCCGACAATTCGGTCTACAAGGTGCCCGATGGGGTGAGCGACGAGGCAGCGATCATGCTCAGCGACATCCTGCCCACCGGCTTCGAGATCGGGGTCCGCTACGGCCGGGTGCAGCCCGGCGATGTCGTGGCGGTGGTGGGTGCCGGACCTGTCGGTCTGGCTGCGGTCATGACCGCGGGACTGTACGGCGCCGCGCGGGTGATCGCGCTGGACCTCGATGCGAGTCGGCTCGAGCAGGCGTTGGCGCTGGGGGCCACCGACACCGTGAACAGCGGCGACGCTGACTGGGTGGAGCAGGTGCTGGCCATGACCGACGGGCTCGGGGTCGACGTCGCGATCGAAGCCGTGGGGGTCCCGGCCACGTTCCAGGCCTGCTTGGACGTGATCCGTCCGGGCGGCAACGTGGCCAACGTCGGCGTGCACGGTACGTCGGTCGACCTGGCCTTGCAGGACCTGTGGATCAAGGACATCGCGATCACCATGGGACTAGTCAGCACCTCGACCACCTCGATGCTGCTCAAACTGGTCGCGCAGCACAAGCTGCCGGCCGAGAAGTTCGCAACGCACCACTACAAGCTCGACGAGATGCTCGACGCCTACGACACCTTCGCCCGTGCCTCTGAGACGAAGGCGCTCAAGGTGGTCATCCGCCGGTGACAGTTCTCGTCGGGACCGCGACCGCCTCACTGGGTCGTGGTTCGCAGTCGGCCCAGAAGGCACGCCCATCTGGGCCGACTGTTCGTACCGCCGCGGGGGAGTCCGCACACGTTCGGGCACAGATTGCCCCTGAGTAGTAGGAGAGCCATGGATCGCGACACCGAAGCAGGGCGTCCGGAGCCGACGCTGGACACGGCGACGTACAAGCACGAGTTGGACGAGCTGGCGGACCTTCGCGCTGACGGGGCGAAACCCGGCAAAGGCGCAACGCAGGAGGACGGAGCTGCGTGGCGCGAGGGCTACCCCTACGACAAGAAGTTGAGTCGGCGCAGTTATGAACGCTCCAAGCGCCTGCTTCAGATTGAGTTGCTCAAACTGCAGGTGTGGGTCAAGGACACCGACCAGAAGGTCGCCATCGTTTTCGAGGGTCGCGATGCAGCAGGCAAGGGCGGTTCGATCAAGCGGTTCACGGAACATCTCAACCCGCGTGGTGCGCGGGTGGTGGCTCTCCCGGTGCCGACCGAACGCGAGAAGAGCCAGTGGTACTTCCAGCGCTACGTCGCACACCTGCCGAGCGCGGGGGAGATCGTCATGTTCGACCGGTCTTGGTACAACCGCGCGGGGGTCGAGCGCGTCCTGAACTTCTGTACGCCGGCGCAGTACCTCGAGTTCATGCGCTCCTGCCCGGAGTTCGAGCGGATGCTGGTGGACTCGGGGACTCACCTGATCAAACTGTGGTTCTCGGTGAGCCAGGGCGAGCAGGCGGCCCGGTTCGCCGCACGTTCGTTGGACCCGGTCAAGCAGTGGAAACTCTCGCCGACAGACCGGGCGAGCATGAACAAGTGGGACGCCTACACCGAGGCGAAGGAGGCGATGTTCTTCTACACCGACACCCGCCACGCCCCGTGGGCCGTAATCAAGAGCAACGACAAGAAGCGCGCCCGGCTGGAGGCGATGCGCTACGTGCTCTCCCAGTTCGACTACCCGGAGAAGGACCTCAAGGTGGTGGGTCGGCCGGACAAGTCGATCGTGGGTGGGGCTAAGTCGATCCGTGAGATCGGCGAAAGGTCCGACCGGTTCTTCCCGAAGCTGTGATCTGACGTGGCAGGTCCCGAGGTTTCGAGCGGGACTTCGTCCTGCTGCATTTTCACCACGTAGGTAGACAGAAAGAACCCCCGGCGAATGCGCCGGGGGTTCTTCCAGGTCAGTCCCTACTGGGAAAGAGCAAGGATCACTTGGTGTTGACGGTGATCGTGGCGATGCCGACCAGCAGGCCGGGCTTGACGGCGTCGGTCTTGAAGACGTCGTTCAGCACCGGTGCGGCGACCTCGGAGATCGAGACCTCGGTGCCCTGAAGGACGGCTTTGTTGCCCTCGACCTTGAGCGGGTTCAGCGTGTTGCCGTTGAGCTGGAAGAGGAAGGCGCTCTGGGCGGCGACCTCTCCGTTGACGGTCACGTCTCCGTAGACGCGGGAGACGCCCGGGTCGACGTTGAGGTTCGTCAGCTCGACCGTGGTCTTGCCGGCGGTCAGGGAAAGCCCGGAGTCGACGTGCTGGATCTGGCCGATGACGTAGGGCGAGACGGCGCCCGGCTCGAAGACGGTGACGTTGCCACCGGTGATCGGGAACTCGAGCGAGCCCTCGGCGGTGAGCTCGGCGCCACCCACGACACCGGGCGTCAGCTTGAGGGACGCCAAGGCGTCGGTGAAGCCCTTGTCCAGCGCGATGGCGGTCGTGTCACCGGTGAGGGACTCGATCACGGCAACCGGCTCAGGGGCCGACTGCTCGGAGGACGAGGAGCTGCTGCTCGAGGAGGAGTTGGCGTCCTCGGTGCTGCAGGCGGCGAGAGGAACGGCGAGCAGAGCGACGCCAGCGATGGTGGCGATGCTGCGCTTGGGGTTCGAGAAGATGTTGCGCATGTGGAACTCCTTCGTAAGTGGATCACGGGGTCTGTCCCGCAACACTGGCCATTCGGATCGCCTCCGCCGACCGATTGGTGAAGGTGGGGGTGTGCTGCATCACTGTCGGTCGCTAGGCCCTCCAAGGGCTCCTGCTCAGGCGTCCGGTTTGCCTGGGACCAGCTCGCCGGCCGTGCGTACGCCGGCCCAGCGGCGTACCTCAGCGGGAAGGTCGAGCCGTTCGACCGGGGCAGCATTGATGTAGTCGCCCCAGTCGGCCTTGGGCAGCATCCACATGATCTCGAATTCGTTGCCGTCTGGGTCGCGGCCGTAGACGCTCTTGGTGGCGCCATGGCTGGACTCCCCGGTCAGGGCGTCGAGGTTGGCGAGGGTGAGGCGAGCCTCTTCAAGTTCTTCGATGGTGTCGACCTGCCAGGCCAAGTGGTAGAGCCCGATCGAGCCGCGCGGGCGAGGTGGCTGTGCGCCGACGCCGAACAGGCCGAGGTCGTGGTGGTTGCCTGAGCGCGGAAGTCGTAAGAAGGCGGCGTTGGCTCGGGGTTCCAGGGCGACAACCTCCATGGCGAAGGCCTGTTGATAAAAGGCGAGGCTGCGTTGCAGGTCGGCGACGTAGAGCACGGCGTGGTTGATGCGGACGGCGTTGATGGTCATGAGGTCTTGTCACCCTTAGAGGTTAGTTGTTGATACAACTAAAGCGTGCACCATTTCAGTTGTCTCGTCAACTAATAGCGATAGGCTGTGACGATGGGTTCCGAGTGGTTAGACGAGAAGCAGCAGGACGCATGGGTCAAGTTCATTGCCGTCGTAGAGCTGTTGCCGGGGGTTCTGGACACCCAGCTGCGGCGCGACGCGACGCTGACCCACTTTGAGTACCTCGCGCTCGCGATGCTCTCCGATGCGCCAGAGAGGACCCTGCGGATGACGTCACTGGCGAACCGCACCAACTCCACGCTGCCGCGGCTCTCTCACGTCATCCGTCGGCTTGAGGACCGCGAGCTGGTTGAGCGGTTCCCTTGTCCGGAGGATGGTCGCGCCACGAATGCGCGCCTCACCGGCGCCGGATGGGCGGTGCTCGTTGCGGCCGCGCCCGGGCACGTCGAGAACGTACGCCGCCACGTCATCGACGCGCTGACTCCCGAGCAGATCGGTCAACTCGATGCGATCTCGGAGGCGCTGTTGGAGCGGCTGGACCCGGAAGGGTTGATGACGGGGCGTTGAGGTCAGTTCCCGAAGGGGCCAGCGCCGGTATGTCGACCGGGGCACACTCTTCGCGCCGGCCAGATGCTCGTCGTCGCTCCGCTCAGCTGCAGGGGGCGGTAATCCCTCCGTCCAAGGAGACCGTCTCGCCACCCTGTTGAGCGGTCCAACCAGCCGCGAGCGAGTTGGCGCGCACGTCAGTCACCATGCCGCAAAGCGCGGCGCTGGCCGCTTGTGAGGTTTCGGTGTTGGCAAGCGTTGACAAGGTGGCGTCCGGACTCTCCTCGGTGATCTCGACGGCGCCGTTGGGGGTGTCGACGACGTCACCGCGGCAGCGGCCACCGTTGGTGAAGTTGCAGAGTTGCAGGACGGTCCGGCCCTCCTGGTGGGCGGAGTACTCCGCGGCCCCCATGACAACAAGGTGCTTGGTGGGGTGGTTGGTCACCTGCACCACGACGTAGGAGTCGTCGGGGAGGGCTAGGAGTTGGTCGTCGATAGAGTCGCGTCGCGCGTCGACCTGCTCTTGAGTGGCCACGGCGGTGCGCTCGGCTTCGTCGGCTTCGGTGTTGGCTTGATAGATGAGGACGCCGCCGGTCACGGCAGCCAGGGCGGCGAGGCCGACGACCACGATGCCCGCGATCGCGGTTGCCGAGAGCCCGGCTCC
>CBDTZB010000090.1:0-8227 GCA_965364795.1 uncultured Nocardioides sp. | reverse complement strand
CGAGAAGATCTCACCGGGCTTGAGCACGGTGCCATTGACGAGTTCGGCGGCCCGCCCGATGTTGATGTTGCGGTATTCCGCGTAGGGGAAGAACGTCGAGAACGTCGAGACCTGCTCACGGATCTTGAGCTTGCGAGCGTCCTTGGTGGTGAAGTCGGCCTGATCGACCACGGCCTCCACCTCGACGGTGCGCTCACCCTCCGGGCGCGTCACCAACCCCAAGAAGGTGTCGGCGACGGCGCCGGGCTCGAACGTCACGCCCGGCTTGGCCGGGATCACCTTCGGCTTGCCGTCGACGATCGCGACCGTCGCGTCGACCGGAGCGCCGGCGTCACTGGTCGCGTCCTCCACCAACGCTGTCAGTTTCGCCTGATCCACGGTCGGCTCGAGACGGCCCTCGACCGGCTCAAGACTCAGCGCGGGCGCGTACTGGCGCGGCGTCAGCCTGATCGGAGACGTGCCGAACATCAGCGTCACCGGACCGGACAGGGCCGGGTTGGCGAAGCTGTCCACGGCGGCGCGGACGTCCGCGTCGTCGATCTCGGGGGCAACGTCGACCAGCGGCAGCGTCACGGCAGCTTCCGCATCCCGGAGGTACGCCGCGACGACGGCCTCGCGGGCGGCGACCGTATCCATGGCCTGCCCGACCCGAGCCTCGGTCTCACGAACCCGACCCTGGCGCAGGCTGACGGCTCCATCGCGGGGCTCCGCCTCAGCGGGGGCTGCGATCTTCCTCAGTGCTGCGTCGAGGCGCCCCTCGTCGACCTCGACGACAGCGTCGAGATCGTCGCCACCGGTGTAGTAAGCCCACAACCGGCTCGGGTTCCAGGTTCGCCCGCCGCCGGCCTCCGCGATCGAGGCCTCATAGTCCACAGAGAGTCCTGATCGGGCCGGTGACAGTTGTCCGGTGACATCGCCCACTTCGATCGCGATCTTGGCCGAACTCCGCGACGCCAACCCGCTGCGCAGTGCTTCGGCGGCGTCAGCCGGCGTCCTACCGCCGACCCGGACGCCTTCGACCGTGGTGCCACGGGGGACCTTGTCACCCGCCGCGTAGTAGGCGGCGGCGTACCCGCCACCCGCGAGCAGCGCGAGTCCAAGGATCAGCCCCACCACCACACGGCCGCCGGCGCGTTCGCGCTTAGCGTCGTCCTGAGCAGTGCTGGGCTTCTTGGGTTTGGGGCTCACGGCGCCATCGTAGGAAACGATCCCGGGGATTCCGCATCGACACTCGATCAGCCCGCGGCTGGGCCCCCGGCGGGAGTAGCGGACCTCGGCGGGACCGTCGCGAGAGCAACGATCACCACCGCAAGCGCGGTCAGCAGCAGGCTGTAGCCGGTGAAACTGCCAGCCACCAGGTAGTCACCGGCGGGTCGAGGCACCGCGAAGACACCCACCGCCGCCGACCAACCCAGTGAGAACCCCACCCGAGGAGCCCCCGGGGTGAGGGCTCGCATGGTGACCACCGTGCTGAGGATCGCCAGAGGCAGGCCCCACCACAGGTCGTGCACCAGCACTGCGGCGGTGCCGACCATCACCCCGCCCAGGAGGAAGAGCCCCCCGGTGAGTACGCGCCCCATGCGCGTGGGAGCCAGCCCCGGCATCGCGACTACAGACCAGCAAACAGGTCGGTTTCGAGGCCCTTGTCGTTCACCGGGCCGGGGGCTCCCTTGGCGATGCGGAAGTACTCGATGCCCCATGCGGTGTTGCCCACGTTGTTCGACAGGGCGAAGAACGGGCCGTCGAGGGTGATCTGCGTGGCGTGGGCCGCGAGGGCGTCCATCTTGGCGTCGCAGTGGTCCAACGCGTCGACCTCAGCGGCGAGTTTGTCGTCGGAGACGATGAAGTGCGGCAGCGGACCCTCGGGGTCCATGCCTTCGAAGGTGGTGTGGTCGCCGGCATCGCGCAGGGCACGCAACCCCTCACGCATCCGGCTCTCCGACATCGCGCCCCAGTAGATCTTGGCGATGTCCCAGGGTTCACCAAGATCGGGACGGAAGGTCGGCACCGCCGCCAGAGCCGTGGCGTAGGTCGCGACGCGGTGGGCCTGGATGTGGTCAGGGTGTCCGTAGCCGCCGAAGTCGTCGTAGGTCACCATCACCTGAGGCTGCACCTCGCGAATGATCTCCACCAGATGCGTGGCCGCCTCGGTGAGGTCGGCCAGCCAGAAGGCGTTGTCCGGGACGTTCTCCCCCAGCACCGCGTGGCCTGCTTCGTGCCAGGCCATGCCTGAGTCGTGATAGGTCCCGAAGCCTCCCAGGAAACGGTGATCGGTGACCCCTAGTGCCTTCATCGCGTTGGCGAGCTCGACCTTGCGGTGTTCCCCCAGCCCGCCGTCGCGGTCCTTGGCGAGGTGCTCCAGCTCGGGGACGAGGATCTCACCCATCTCACCTGCCGTGCAGGTCACGAGGGTGACCCCCCGTCCCTCAGCGACGTATTTGGCCATCGTGGCTCCCTGACCGATGGACTCGTCATCAGGGTGGGCGTGGACCAGGAGTAGCCGCTGATCGGGTTTCGTCATGGGCGACAGCCTAGTGAGGTCTATTCGTGGCCCGTTCCGGGGCGCTTGATCCGCTTGGGCGCCATCGGGAGTGGCGGAAGGACAAGGGGTTCGACAGGTTCGGGCTCTTCTCGATCCAGCCACCCGTCGTACTGGTCGACAAGGGTTTCGAGGACGAAGTCCGGAGCATCGCTCAGCACCGCCCAGGGGTGGTCTTCGTCGTCGTCCTCGCCCTGTAGTCGTTCGCGGACCACCGTGGCGTCGTACCCGTCACTCTCGAGGCGGCGTACGGCGGCGCGGGCATGGGCTTCTTCGAAGAAGATCGCGCGAACCTCGCTCATCGGGCACTCAGCAGGGTGCGCAGCTGCGGGAGGAAGGGCCGGTCGGAGTCCAGCCAGTCCACGTCATCGAGTTCATCGATCCCCAGCCAGGCGATGCGGTCGTGCTCGGTGGGGATCGGCTCCTCCTCGGCCGCGACGACTGCGACCCGCAGTTCGAGTTCGTCGCTGATGGGCACGGCTCCGTCGAGCCACGAGGCGACGGTCGCGGTGATCCCCAATTCTTCCTTCAACTCCCGGCTCAGCGCCTCGGTCGGGGTCTCCCCCGGCTCGAGCTTTCCGCCCGGGAGTTCCCAGCGTCCGGCGAGCGCCGGGGGTGAGGTACGCCGCGCTGCCAGGACCCGGCCCTCGCGCAGGAGAGCGGCCCCGACGACGGTTCGGCGCCCCAACGACTGATCAGTGTTCACGCGATCAGGGTAGGACGAGCTCCTGCGTGCGCTCTACGGTGGAGCCGTGGAGTCGACCAACCAGCCTGTGCACCTACGCCGGACCGAGGAGAACGTCGCCGATGTCGAGGCCCTCCACGAGGTCTTGTCGGCAACCGGTGGTGGCGGTGGTCGGGTCGAGATCGGCCCTTTTCTCGAGGATCTGAATCGTCAGGCGCGGACGACCTGGGGACTGGGCCGCGCCGTCGCTTCGGCCATCGCCTTCGATCACGCCGACGCCCACGACCCGCGGTGGTGGCCCCAGGGGGTCACGACGTCGGCCGACGCCTCGAGCGACGAGCGGGTCGCGGGCCGTCGTCTCGCCGTCGTTGCGTGGTACGCCAAGGAGCACCCGGAGGACCCCGACGACCTGGCCGGTGGCCAGGGGGTCCGGATCACGTTTCTCGACCTCGACACCCGCCGCTACCGGCATGTCCTGGTCGTCGTCCCCGCGACCGTCGACGGCGAGCTGACCCTTCGTCCGCTGCGGGTCCACGCGGGCGGCATCGTGTGGTGTGGCCCCTTCCTGCACATCGCGGCCACAGCACGAGGGTTCTTCACCTGCCGGATCGAGGACCTGATGCGGGTGCCCGATGACCTCCGCGGCGCCCCCAACGCGGTCGGTCTCAGCGGCGGTCTGGTCGCCACCGCGGGCTACCGCTACGTCCTGCCCGTCCGCTTCGCCTACCGCGCATTCGCTCAGGACGGCGAGGAGAAGCTGCGCTACTCGTTCCTGTCCCTGGATCGCGAGAGCACCCCACCCCAGATCGTGGCCGGTGAGTACGCCCGCGGCGCGAAGACTCGACGCCTGGCCCGCTACGAGCTGGACCCGGACACTCTTCTCCTCGCGACCGATGAGGACGACGAGGCCCGGCCTCTAGCGCTGGGCCAGGGTGTGGCCCAGATGCAGGGGGCCGTGATCGCGCGCGGCCAATGGTTCATCACCGTCTCGCAGGGTCCGTGGACCCCCGGATCGGTGTACGTCGGATCGCCGGGGTCCCTGACCCGACACCGCTTCGCCACCCCCATGGGGCCCGAGGACATCAGCTACTGGCCCTCGACCGACCGGCTGTGGTCGGTCACCGAACACCCCGGACGCCGATGGGTCTTCTCGATGAAGCGGTCCTGGTTCGGCTGATCAGCGCCCCAGTTCAGCGAGGGGCGAGGGCCAACTGACGCGACTGAGCGACCAGCCGCCCGGCGGAGTCCCAGACCTCGCAGTCCTCCTCGAACATCCCGCCCGCGAGGTTGCGGGTGGCGTGGCGGACCTTGAGCCATCCAGGCGCCGGCTTGGCGCGGACGTGGGTCGTCAGTTCCAGCGTCGGCGCCCAGCCGCCCTGGCCCAGGTTGAACGTGACCGGCGGCAGCGCGTCGAGCACCATCAACAACTGGACAGGATCGGGCTCCCGGTCGTCGATCATTCGGAACCAGGCGGTGAACTCGGGCTTGCCGCTGGGTTTCCCGATCGCCCAGCCGATCTCGTCCGCGGGAAAGCGCATGTCAAAGCGATTCATGATCGGCGGCGACTGCTTGCGCATCTCCTCGGGTGCCATCGCCATGGAGAAACACTCCTCGACCGGTGGCATGTCGAACTCCTCTGCCGTGGTGAGCACCTCGCCCTCGGCGCGGTCGAGATCGCCGTAGTTCGCGAGCACGGTGACCCGCGGCTGACCGTTCTGGCTCAACTCGGCGGCGACGGTGGCGAAGCGACCGCCTTCGCGGCGTACGTCCACCGTCACCTGCGCCGGCCCGGGCTTGCCCGGTGCGAGGTAGTAGGCACTCATGGTGATCGGGTCGGGCTTGCCCGGGAGCTCGGTCCGGATGGCGTTCCCCAGGACCGCCAGTTGGTAGCCGCCGTTGACGGCTCCACCGATCAACCAGCCCTCTGACAGGTTAGTCTCGTAGGTCCCGTCCTGCCCGGTCACCGCGATGTGTTCGTCAAACTCGTACGTCATGAGCGTCACTGTAGGACCGATTTATGACACTGTCATAGATCGGCCAGGGGTGTCGTCGCTCACGTCGCTCCGCTGAGCACGTACCGGTTGCTGAAGGGGCCTACTGAGCGGCTACGACCACGCAGTAAGAACCGATCCCGATCAGGCGGGACCCGGGGACCTCTGGGAGGTTGCCGTCCTCCAGCAGCAGCGTCGTCAGCGCTCCCGTGGACGGATCAAAGTCGACGTCCTTCACCGAACCCAGTTCATCACCCGCGTCGTTGAGAACAAGCTTGCCCAAGATGCGGCGGTCCTTCGCGGCCAACACCTCGACCTCCTCGCTGTGCTCAGCGATCTTGTCCTCTGATCCGACAGTCACCGCGTCGGTTCCGAACGCCGTGACGCCACCCCAGGCGAGGGCGTGGCCGGTCGAGGTCTTCTTCAGTTCCAGGGCCACCACCGACTTGGTCGCCGGATCGACGACCAGGCGCTGGACCTTGCCGACGGTGTCGGCCGTCGACGTGCTGACCACCTTGTGGCCCTTGGCTTCGCTGAACCTCATTTGCCGGCCCCCTTCAGTTGTGCTCGGAAGTCCTCAACTGCGGCACCGAAGCCGGCCAGGTCCGAGCGAACGAACTCGGTTGCGGACTCGGGCACCATCAGGTGCTCACCGGAAGCCGCCAGCGTGTCCGGCAGCGGAAGCAGCACCTTGGTCCCCTGGTTGCCCAGCGCTTCGGATGGGTCGATCTCGTAGCCGACGACGTCGCAGTGCTGGCTGCCCTCGCTGATCTCGATGATCACGTCGACCACCTTGCCGAGATCAGTCCCGGTGTCGGTCAGAACGCGGGAACCCAGGATGTTGCCACCAGATCCTCCAGAGGCCGCCGAGGCAGCGACGACGTCGTCCTTGGCCATCAGAGCCTCCTCATCGGCGATCATGACGGCGTCCGAACCCAGCGCGAAGACCTGCGGCCAGCCCAGCGCCTCGCTCTTCGGTCCGGAGAAACGGCCTCGGCCGGCCAGGGTGAAACCACCGACGGCACCCCCGCCGGCGGCGTACACGATGTCCTTGATCTGGGCCACAGCCTCGCCGGCCAGCGTGACCACCGGGCGCTTGGCGACTTCGCTGGTCCGCATCAGTCTGCTCACGGTGCGTCGCCACCCGTGGGTCCGTGCGCGGACGATGCGTCAGCGATGATGACTCCGCCTCGGCGGCGCCGGGCTTGGATAGCGAGCACCGCCACCACGAGTACGACGATCGCCACAGCGACCACGATCAACCAGCCCCACCAGTCCATTTGCGACTCTCTCCTCCACTGGGGCCCACGTCGACGTGGGCCATGTCTCAAGCGTAGTGCGCTCGGCGCCTAGCGGTACCCCCGCGACACGGGAATCATTCAGACCCACTGCACCGACCGGCTCCTGGCGGGCTACTTCAGGGATCCGCCGGGTGTGATCTCGCCGTCGTTCTGCAGAGCCGCCCGGAAACTCGGCGTGGCTTGCAGGGCCACGATGTCGGCGGGCATCTCGATGCCCGCCTCGTCGAGGGCCGTCTTCACCGCGGTGATGGCCTCGTGCGTCAGTAACCGGCTCTCGTTCTGGCGGGGATCGGCCCAGAACCTAGCCTCGAGGTCAACGGTGGAGACGTTGAGCTGATCCACCAACGCTTCTGGCGCTGGCTCGGTCGCTACCCCAGAGACCGTGGCCAGGGCGTCGCGGATCACGCGGCACGCCTCGGCTGCATCGTTCTCGTAGGCCACCCCAACGATGAACGAGAGTCGACGCTGCTCGTAGTGCGTCTGAACGCGGATGACGCTCTTGTAGACGTCGCGGTTCGGGATCAGGATCAGTTGGCCGTCGTAGGTCTTGATGCGGGTCTCACGGATGGTGATGGCTTGGACCGTGCCGGCTTGCCCCTGCACCTCGATCTGGTCCCCCGCGGTGAACGGCTGACGGAAGAGCATCAACACCCCGGACAACGTGTTCTCCAAGATGTCCTGGAAGGCGAAGCCCACGGCGAGGGAGAAGAAGCCCAGACCCGCAAGGAGGTCGACCGGCTTCACCGACGGGAAGGTCACCGTGATGGCTCCGAGCACCGCGAGGGCCACCACCGTCGAGCCCAGCAGTTTGCTCATCACGGTGGCGAAGCTGGTGGTGTGTGTGCGAGCCAGCAACCGTCGGCTGGCCCAGCGCAACAGGCGGCCTAGGGCGATCCCGATCAGGATCAGGACGACGGCCACCGCGAGGCGGGGTAGAGCCCGGATGAACGCGTCGCCCATGTTGGTCAGCGAGTCCGACAACTGATCGGTCACGTCGACCGCACGAACCATCCAGATCGAGGCGTTCATCAGCGGTCTCCGGCCAGGAGGGTCTCCAGGGTCAGCTCGGGGTGGTCGCGTTCGACCACGCTGATCCGCCACTTGTCGGGCGCCAGCACCATCAACGTGCCGTCGGCGCGGGAGAGGACCTCGAGGCCCCGGATCTTGCTGAGCTCCTCAGCCGATTCCGCGTCCGTCCGCCGCGCCAGGCCGTAGCCCAGCCGTTCGAGCTTGATCGGAGCGCCGAACTCGGCCTCCATCCGCGCCTGGGCCACCTCGAACTGCATGGGGCCGACCGCAGCCAGGACGGGCGACTGGTTGCCGCGCAGGTCCGACCGGAGCACCTGCACCACGCCCTCGGCATCGAGTTGGTCCATGCCCTTGCGGAACTGCTTGAAGCGACCTGCGTCGGTCGAACTCGCAACGGCGAAGTGCTCGGGAGCGAAGGTGGCGATGGGCGGGAAGGAGACGGGGTCCTCGAGATAGATCGTATCGCCGACCATCAAGGCGTTGGCGTTGACCAGACCGATGATGTCGCCGGGGTACGCGGTGTCGAGGACAGCACGCTCCCGGCCGAACAGGGCCTGGGCGTACTTGGTCGCGAAGGGTCGCCCGCTCTGCGCGTGGGTGGCCACCATGCCGCGTTCGAAAACCCCCGAGCAGACCCGGGCGAAGGCGACGCGGTCGCGGTGGTTGACGTTCATCCCGGCCT
>CBDTZB010000089.1:0-8255 GCA_965364795.1 uncultured Nocardioides sp. | reverse complement strand
GCTGATCACGCGCTTGAAGGAGTTCACCATCGAGAGCCCGAAGGCGCCGAAGGAACCGATCATCAGCGCGAGGTAGAGCGGACCGACGTTGAGCGCGTCCACGTCGGGAGTCAAGATCCAGGTGGCCATCGCGGCGACCACGACAACGCCCAGCGTCATCGCGGACTTCTGCACGACGCTGTCCATGGTCATGGGAGCGACGGGAGCCTGCTGGGTCGGGGCGCCGGGAACACCCGGAGCGCCCACGCCCCACGCGGAGGGGTCGTTGGTGGGGTAGGCCGAACCGCCGCGACCGCTGAACTGCTCGGAGCGGGTGAAGACGGGGTTGTTGCTACGCATGGTCTCTCCTTGGAGGCCGAAGTGTGGAGCTCTAGCTGACGCCTCAGCGAGGCGTTTCGTCAGTCTAATCGTCTGACATTGGGTGTAACGCGGAAGGACCCGCAGACGTTCCCGATCCATGAAATATTCGGCTCACCCAGGGCCCGTGTGAGCCACCTAACGCCGCTGCAGCAGGGCTACCGAGTCACGGACGGCCACCGGCCCGTCGGGTCCCTGCTGTTCCCGAGCTTGAGCGTCCGCCACCACTACCATCCACTCGGCGGGGTCGAGCGCCGCCACGACCTGTTCAGGGGTGAAGAGCATGGCCGGGCCGTGGGGGCGGCGTACTCCGGAGTGGAGGTCGTCGGGGTGGTGACCGACGACCAGCAGGAGCCCACCGGGGGCCACGGCCTCCCCCAGTCGCTGGTGGAAACCGACGAACACGTCTTCGGGGACGTGCATGAAGAAGGCAGAAACGAGGTCGTGGGTGCCGGGGATCGACTCCTCCGCCATCAGGTCGACGTGGACCGTTTCCACCTGCTCGCCCAGGCCGGCCTCCTCGGCATGCTGCCGGGTGCGCTCCAAGGCGACCTCCGAGACGTCTAGCGCGGTGACCGACCAGCCCTGTCGGGCCAGCCATACGGCGTCCGCACCCTCGCCGCAGCCGATGTCGAGGGCCCGGCCCGCGGGCCGACCCTCGATCTGCTCGACGAGCCGGCGGTTCGGTTCGCCGCTCCAGACCCGCGTCGACTCGGAGTAGCGGGCGTCCCACGTGGCCTGGCTGTAAAACCCGGAGGGGTCCTGGTGGTCCTGGGATTGCTCGTGGTTGCTCATGTGCCCCCGGTGGGACTCGAACCCACACTGAGTCGCTTTTAAGGCGATTTCCTCTGCCATTGGGATACGGGGGCCAAGACGGTCAGACGATACTCAGCATCCGCCTCATAGATAGGTGCGCCGGGCATGGATCGCGTGCGCCCCTGCAGCACGATCGAGGAACAACAGTCCTGCGCAGTGATCGATCTCGTGTTGCAGCGCCCGGGCCTCGAACGCATTGGTCTGCACGGTGATCTCCTCCCCGGTTTGAGGAAGCTGACCGGTCACGGTCACCCGGGAGGCTCGCTTCACGTCGCCGGTCAGGTCGGGCACGCTCATGCAGCCCTCCCGTGCCTTCTCGTTGCGCGATGATTCCACGATCGCAGCGTTGCACAGGACGAAGGTGCCGTGCACCGTGCGCGCCTTGGGGTGATCGGTCACGTTGACACAGAACACCTGAGCGTTCACCCCAACCTGGGGAGCGGCGAGGCCCACACACCCGGGGCTGACCCGCATCGTGGCCACAAGATCAGCGGCAAGTTGGATCGTCTCGGGAGCCAACGGGTCCACAGTTCGGCCTGGAGTGGAGAGCACCGCTGCCGGGGCGCGAACAACGTCGAGGACGCGACCTTCTGCCTTCAACTCGGCTTCGGTCCACTCGAGCAGACGATCGCTCACAATTCGTCGGTCTCGGCGGCTCGCAGGGTCGCCCCTACTCCGAGCGAAGCGGCCACCTCGCGCAGCGTGGCCTGGAGAGCGTCGATGTCCACCCCTGCGGGCATCTCGATCTCGGCGATCAGGACGTATAACTCCCCCGCCAAACGGGTGGTCAGATCGGTGATGTTACCTCCGACGCGAGCCACCTCCTCGACCACCGCCGAGACGATGCCGGGACGGTCGCCGCCGTGCACGCTAAGCACCCACAGGGTGGGGTGCGAGGTGTCCAGCGGGCCCGGCAACTCATCGGGAACCTCGCGGACCGCCACCGACAGGCTTCCATCCTCGGTGAGGTGGGACAACGCCTCTTCGATCGCACCCGCTGGCGTGGGACCGGAGCACACCAGCATCATCGCGAAATGGCCACGCAGGAGGGTCATCGTGGAGTCCTCGAGGTTCAGCCCGAGGTCGGAGATGGCCCCCGTCGCCTCGGCGATGATCCCCGGGCGGTCGTGACCCAGAACGGTGATGGCGTGCAAACTCATGCTGGCATCATGTCAGCCCGGACCCGCGGCGCGCCCCAGGACGTCGTCCAGCATGGACTCGGTCAGTTTTCCGGTGAAGGTGTTCTGTTGACTCGGGTGGTAACTACCGAGCAACGTCACCGGGCCGTGCGGCGCACCGAGTGTCACCTCCGCCCCGTGACCGAACTTCGGTTTGGGGCGTGGCACCTCCCAACCAGCGCTGCGCAGAGCACGTAGCGAGGCGTCCCAGCCGAAGGAGCCCAGGGCTACGACGTACTCCAGCCGGTCGGAGACGAGCGCCAACTCCGCGTCCAGCCAGGGCGCGCAGGTGTCGCGTTCCTCGGTTGTCGGCTTGTTCTGCGGCGGAGCGCACCGAACCGTGGCGACCATCCGGGCATCGATCAGCTCAAGACCATCGGCGGCGTGCACGCTGGTGGGCTGGTTGGCCAAACCGACGCGGTGCAGGCTGGCGAAAAGCCAGTCCCCGGAGCGATCACCGGTGAACACCCGACCGGTGCGGTTGGCACCGTGAGCCGCCGGCGCGAGTCCGATGATCAACACCCGCGGATCGGGCGAGCCCCAGCCCGCGATCGGGCGGCCCCAGTACGGCTCTCCCGCGAACGACGCTCGCTTGCCCCGGGCCACGTCCTCGCGCCAGGTGACTAGGCGCGGACAGCGCCGACAGGTACTGATCTGGGCACCCAACAACGCGAGTTCGTCTCCGGCTGGCACGCCGGGGTCATCAGCCGGGTCACCCGGCCACCCGCTGCCCGGCTCCACCGGCGAGGCGAAGTGCTCCCCGGTCGCTGGGTGCGGAAGCCTGTCCTCGCTCACCCCCCCATCATCGATGAGTCGGCGCATCTTGACGCTTCAAAGCGCCCGAGTCGGCGCGTCTTGCACAAGTAGCGCCGACTCACCGGACGACCACCTGACTCACTGGGCCAGGGATAGGGCGATCCCGTCGAGGATGTCGGACTCCGAGGCTCGCAGCGAGTCCACGGACACTCGGCGCAGGACCTGAGCCAGGATCAGTGCGCCCGCGTCGATGACGTCGGCGCGACCGGGGTGCATGAACGGCAGCGACCGGCGTTCCTCGATCGACATCCCGGTCAGTTGCCCCACCACCCGGTGCACATCCTGGACGGCGAGAACCTGCTGGTCGATCAAGTCGCGGTCGTACGCCGCCAGATCGAGTACGGCCGCGGCGATGGTGGTCACCGTCCCGGCTACACCGATCACCAGCCCGGCTTCGGCCGGGTCGACCGGACACGCATCGAGCGCGGCCTCGACATCTGCGACACAGGCAGCCATCTGGTCGGCAGTGGGCGGGTCACCGAAGCGGTGCCGCTCGTGGAGTCGTACGGACCCGATATCCATCGAGTGGCCGGCGGTCACCTCGCGGCCTGTCCCGAGGATCAGTTCAGTTGATCCGCCACCGATGTCGAGCACGAGCACCGGGCCATCGACAGGTTCATCGACTCGGCCCACGGCACCGGCGAAAGCCAGGGCTGCCTCCTCGTCCCCGCTGAGGACCTCGGGCTCCACCCCCAACCGACGCTCCACGCCGACCGCGAACTGATCGGCATTGGCGGAGTCACGGGTTGCCGAAGTGGCACAGAACCGAATCCGGGAGACCCGATACTGGCCGATCAGGTCGGCGTACTCGTCGATCGCGCCGAACGTTCGAGCGAGCGCCTCGTCGGACAAGCGGCCGGTCCGGTCCACGCCCTCGCCGAGTCGCACCATCCTCATCTCCCGCAGGATCGGTGACATGACGCCGTCCCCTGCGTCAGCGATGAGCAACTTGATGGTGTTCGTGCCGCAGTCGATCGCCGCGATGCGTTCAGTCATCGTTCGGAGTCGCTGTGACGCAGGGCCCGGTCGCCCACCACTCCCCGAGGAGATCGAGCACCTCATCACCCAACGGGTTGACCCCAGGGCCAGCGGCCAACGCGTGCCCGGCAAGCACGTGGAGGCACTTGACCCGGTCGGGCATCCCGCCCGCGGTGATCCCCTCGATCTCAGGGACTGCCCCCAGTCGCGCTCGGTCTGCAAGATAGGCCTCGTGGGCAGCCCGGTAGGCCTGCGCCAGTTCAGCGTCCTTCCCCAATCGCGCCTGCATCTCCTTCATCAATCCGGACCCCTCCAGGGTGCCGATCAGAGAGGCTGCGCGCGGGCAGGTGAGGTAGTACGTCGTGGGGAAGGGCGTGCCGTTGGGCAGCCGCGGTTCGGTGGTGACGACGTCAGGGTTTCCACAGGGGCATCGGTGTCCCACCTCGTGGATCCCACGGGGTCGGCGTCCGAGTTGAGCGTGGATAGCAGCCACGTCGGCGGGTTCGATCTCCGCGTTGTTGTCGCTCATCGGCCGGACGGACTCGAGGAGCCGTCGATCTCGTTCGCGGGCGGCTCGGAGATCTTCGGCGGGTTCCCCGCCAACTTCACCGACTCCCAGGCGTCACCCCAGAACGCCTCCGGCGTCTGGTCACCGACGGTCTCGGGATCGGAGAGTTCGGCCTGACGCTCGAGCGGCAGGCCATCCTCGTCCAGCACCACGAAGGCCGTCTCGCCGGGCATCAGGTAGCCGAATCGCTCACGCGCCTGGGTGCGCACAAACCCCGGGTCCTGCCACCGTCGCTTCTCCCGCTCCAGGGCATCGATGTTCTCGGAGCGCTCACTGATGGTCTCTTTTAGTTCCCGGATCTCCGCGCGCTGCTGCAGATAGGCGCGCATGGAGGAGGCGTAAGACACCATCAGCACAGCCACCACGAGCACGAGTACGACGGCCCGACCGGTCACCCGGGAGGACTGCCGCTGTTCGACGGCGACGGGTGAGGCAGAGGCTCGTTCGGCAGGTCGGGGACGCCGCGAGGAGTTCGCCCGGCCGGGGCCCGATCGCCCGCGTGGGCGACCAGACCCACCGGCGGGCCGAGGGGTGCGCTTGTTCTCAGGCATCGGACTCTGGTCGGGTCTTCGACAACTGGGCGCTCACCGCGCCAATTGTGCCGTGCTCAACCCTGATAACGCGGGAAGGCAGCCGCACCGGCGTAGCGCGCCGCGTCGCCGAGCTCCTCCTCGATGCGAAGGAGCTGGTTGTACTTCGCCACCCGCTCCGAACGAGCCGGGGCACCGGTCTTGATCTGGCCACAGTTCGTCGCGACCGCAAGGTCGGCGATCGTGGTGTCCTCGGTCTCGCCGGATCGGTGGCTCATCATGCAGCGGTAACCGCTGCGGTGCGCGAGGTCGACGGAGTCCAGGGTCTCGGTCAGCGAACCGATCTGGTTGACCTTCACCAGCAGCGAGTTGGCCTGGCCTTCGGTGATTCCGCGCTGCAACCGCTCGACGTTGGTGACGAAGAGGTCGTCGCCCACGAGCTGGGTCTTGGCACCCAACTCATCGGTGATCGTCTTCCAGCCATCCCAGTCGTCCTCGTCGAGGGGGTCCTCGATACTGACGATGGGGTAGTTGGCAACGAGGTCGGCGTAGTAGGCGGTCATCTCAGCGGCGGACTTGCTGACCCCCTCGAAGCTGTAGACGTTGTCGGAGCAGAACTCCGTGGCGGCGACGTCGAGCGCCAGGACCACGTCGGTGCCGAGCTTGTAGCCTGCTTTCTCGACGGCCACGGCGATCAGGTCCAGCGCGGCGCGGTTCGACTCCAGGTCAGGAGCGAACCCACCCTCGTCGCCCAAACCGGTGCCCAGGCCTCGCTCCTTGAGGACGCTCTTCAGCGAGTGGTAGACCTCGGCGCCCATGCGGAGGGCCTCACGGAAGGTCGGCGCACCGATCGGGGCGATCATGAACTCCTGGATGTCGACGTTGGAGTCCGCGTGGGAGCCACCGTTGAGGATGTTCATCATCGGAACGGGCAGAACGTGCGCGTTGGGCCCCCCGAGGTAGCGGTACAGCGGCAGACCCGCGGAGTCCGCAGCCGCGCGGGCGACCGCGAGGGAGACACCGAGAATCGCGTTAGCACCCAAGTTGGCTTTGTTCGGGGTCGCGTCAAGGTCCAGCATCGTCTGGTCGACGATCCGCTGGTCGTCGGCGTCGAGACCCTCGATGGCCGGTGCGATGGTGTTGATCACCGCGTCCACGGCCTTCAGGACACCCTTACCGAGGTAACGGTCTCCACCGTCACGCAGTTCCACGGCCTCGAAGGCGCCAGTGGAGGCGCCGCTGGGCACGAGAGCACGGGCGAACGTCCCATCGTCGAGAAGAACCTCGACCTCAACGGTGGGGTTGCCGCGCGAGTCAAGAATCTCGCGAGCGCCGACGGCTTCGATGACTGCCATGTGACTGTGCTCCTGGGGTCGGACGGAAGGTCGCGGTCAGCCTAGTGCCTGCTCGGAGCCGGGTGGCTGCCGGTGAGCCATCCATCATTGCGACGTACCTGGCCCGCTCGGACTGCGAGTCGGCGTGTCTTCCAAAACTAGCGCCGACTCGACCCCTTCTCGGGATCAAGTAGCGCCGACTCGGCGTGAAGTTAGCGACCACCGAACGGTACGCCGAGCCGGGCGAGGTCGGCCTCGCCGCCGTCCAGGGCCGTCAGGACCCACACGCCTCGTTCAGTCAGGGCGAAGGAATGCTCGAAGTGCGCGGCTACTGAACCGTCGACGCTGACGACCGTCCAGTCGTCTGCCAGCGTGCGAGTCTCGGGGTCACCGAGAGTGATCATCGGCTCCACCGCCAGGGCGATGCCCTCCACCAACTTGGGTCCCCGGCCACTGCGCCCGAAGTTGGGGACATCGGGTTCCTGGTGCATCTCGGTCCCGATTCCGTGACCGGTGAACTCCTCAACGATTCCGTAGTCACCGCAGGAGTCGACGTACTGCTCCACGGCGTGGCCGATGTCGCTGACCCGCCCACCTCGTCGGACCGCAGCGATCCCCCGCCACATCGATTCCTCGGTCACACGCAGAAGTTCAGCAACCTCGGGGCTCGCGTCGCCGAGGGTGAACGTCACCGCTGCGTCCCCGTGCCAACCATCCACGATCGCCCCACAGTCGATCGAGACCACATCGCCCTCCGCAAGCAGTCGCTCACCCGGGATGCCGTGGACGATCTCGTCGTTGACCGAGGCACAGATGGAGCCCGGGAAGCCGTGGTATCCCTGGAAGGACGGGACCGCCCCGGCGGAGCGGATAGCGTCCTCGGCGATGGTGTCGACCTCGCCGGTCGTCATGCCCGCCCGGGTCTGGGCCCGCAGGAGGGCGAGGGTTTCGCCCACCACCAGCCCGGCTCGTCGCATGACGGCGATCTGCTCCGGCGTCTTGATCTGCACACGTCTGTGTCGAAGTCTCACGCGGGACCTCGGGATCTAGCTCTGGCGCAGGTCATCCAGGGCGGCGAAGATGCGCTGGGTCACTTCATCGACCTCGCCCATCCCGTCGACCTCGATCAGAATCCCGTGCTCGCGGTAAACGTCGATCAGCGGCTCGGTCTGCTCCGCGTAGAGCTCTTGGCGTCGACGGATGACCTCTTCGGTGTCGTCGGCACGCCCTTCGGTCTCGGCACGCTGGAGGAGTCGCGAAACGATCTCCTCACCGTCGACCGTGAGCACAACGGCCGCATCTAGCTGATGGCCGGTGTGGGAGATCATGTCGTCGAGCTCCTCGACCTGGGCCAACGTGCGCGGGTAGCCATCGAGCAAGAAGCCGGGCAACGCGTCGTCCTCTGCGATCCGGTTGCGAACCATCTTGTTCGTCACCTCGTCGGGGACGTACTCGCCGGAGTCCATGTACTTCTGTGCTTCGACTCCGAGTTCGGTCCCCTGGGAGACATTGGCTCGGAAGATATCGCCCGTGGAGACGGCAGGGATCTTGAAGTGCTCCGCCACGTGGGTCGCTTGTGTACCTTTACCGGCTCCCGGGGGCCCCATCAGAATCAGACGCATGACTATCGGAGGAATCCTTCGTAGTTGCGCTGCTGGAGCTGGCTCTCGATCTGCTT
>CBDTZB010000088.1:0-8292 GCA_965364795.1 uncultured Nocardioides sp. | reverse complement strand
AGGACGACTGTGGCACCGAGCGCGGTCTGCCCAAGGTGATCGGCATCGAGGTCGAGACCCCCGAAGGCAAGTCGGTCCGCAAGGACGACAACGCCGAGACCGCGGCTTACGCCCGCTCAGCGGCCACTGAGGTCACTCACCCCGAGACCGGCGAGGTGCTGGTTGAGGCCGGCGGCGACCTGGGAGACGTGAAGATCGCCGAGCTCATCGCGGCCGGCATCCCGACCGTCAAGGTCCGCTCGGTCCTGACCTGCGACGCCCGCACCGGCACCTGTGCCAAGTGCTACGGCCGCTCGTTGGCCACCGGCAAGCTGGTCGACATCGGTGAGGCGGTCGGCATCATCGCCGCTCAGTCCATCGGTGAGCCCGGCACGCAGCTGACCATGCGTACCTTCCACACCGGTGGTTCCGCCTCGGCGGACGACATCACCCAGGGTCTGCCCCGAGTGGTCGAGCTCTTCGAGGCTCGCTCGCCCAAGGGTCGTACCCCGATCTCCGAGACCGCCGGTCGCGTGGAGATCGAGGACACCGACAAGTCGCGGAAGGTGCTCGTCACCCCCGACGACGGCTCGGAGGTCCAGGAGTACGTCGTGTCCAAGCGTTCGCGTCTGAGCGTCGAGGACGGCCAGCACATCGAGGTCGGCGAACACCTGACCTCGGGTACCCCCGACCCGCAGGACGTTCTGCGGATCCTGGGTGTGCGCAAGGCGCAGGAGCATCTCGTTGACGAGGTCCAGGCTGTGTACCGCAGCCAGGGTGTGTCGATCCACGACAAGCACATCGAGATCATCGTGCGGCAGATGCTGCGTCGTGTGACGGTCATCGAGTCTGGTGAGACCAACCTGCTGCCCTCCGACCTGGTGGACCGGGTGAAGTTCGAAGAGGAGAACCGTCGCGTGGTCTCCGAGGGCGGCACCCCCGCCTCCGGTCGTCCGGTGCTGATGGGGATCACCAAGGCCTCGCTGGCCACCGAGTCGTGGCTCTCGGCCGCCTCCTTCCAGGAGACCACCCGAGTCCTCACCGACGCCGCCATCAACGGGCGTTCGGACTCGTTGCGCGGTCTGAAGGAGAACGTGATCATCGGTAAGCTCATCCCGGCTGGAACCGGCCTGGAGCGCTACCGCAACATCCGCGTGGAGCCGACCGAAGAGGCCCGCGCTGCGGCGTACTCCGTCACCGGCTACGACTCCTACGACTACGAGTTCGGTAGCGGCTCGGGTCAGGCTGTTGCTCTGGACGACTTCGACTTCGGGTCGTACCAGAACTAGTTTCACAGGATCCACGACAAGACCCCCGACACCTCATGGTGTCGGGGGTCTTGCGCTTGTCATGGATGCTCGCGATCCAGCCGATGCGGGTCGCCTTGGCCTGGGCTGAGACAATAAGGAGGTGACTGAACTTCCGGCATCGACTGATGTATTGGTCGTGGGTGCAGGCCCTGCCGGGTCCGCAGCCGCGGCATGGGCCGCCCGCCACGGGCTCGACGTTCTACTCGTCGACGCTGCTGTGTTCCCTCGGGATAAGACCTGCGGTGACGGCCTGACCCCGCGAGCGATCGGGGAGCTCCAGCGCCTCGGTCTGACCGACTGGCTGCGCGACCGGACGGTCAACCAGGGGCTCCGCGCCCATGGCTTCGGCCAGACCCTGCTGCTGCCGTGGCCCGGGGGAGACCTTCCGGAGTGGGGCAGTGCGGTGGCCCGCACCGACCTCGATGATCGGTTGCGCCGCGTTGCCATCGAGGACGGAGCGACCGCGGTGGACGGGATGCGAGCCGTGGACGTGCGGCTCGAAGCGGGCCGGGTGGCCTCGGTGTCGTTCCGCGATGCCTCGGGCGTCGTTCACGAGGTCGCCTGCCGACGCCTGGTGGTGGCCGACGGCGTGCGATCTCCGCTGGGCAAGCTGCTCGGCCGGGAGTGGCATCGTGACACCGTCTACGGCGTCGCAGGGCGGGCCTACATCGATTCGGCGATGGCCGACGACCCGTGGATCAGCTCGCACCTCGAACTCCGCGACGAACAGGGTGAGATCCTCTCCGGCTACGGCTGGATTTTCCCCCTCGGTCTGGGGACTGCACCCGGAGGTGGGAGCGAGGTCAATATCGGCGTCGGCACCCTGGCGACAGCGAAACGACCGGCGAGTATCGCCATCAAACCGCTGATGTCCTTCTACGCCGACGAGCGTCGAGAGGAGTTCAAGCTCTCCGGGGAACTGCGCGCACCCACCTCGGCTCTGTTGCCCATGGGCGGCGCCGTCTCGACGGTGGCCGGCCCCAACTGGGCCCTCATCGGGGACGCGGCGGGATGCGTGAACCCGCTGAACGGCGAAGGCATCGACTACGGCCTCGAGACCGGTCGGCTGCTGGTGGAGATGCTCGTCGAGCGCGGGCCCGACAGCGACCTGGACGAGGCGTGGCCTGCGCTGCTGCGTGATCATTACGGGGAGGCGTTCTCCATCGCCCGTCGGCTCGCGGGGCTGGTGACCGTTCCGAAGTTGCTGCCTGCCCTGGGTCCGGCAGGGATGCGTTCGGACTGGTTGATGACCCTGGCCCTGCGATGGATGGGCAACCTCGTCACCGACGAGGACCGCGACCGGGCTGCACGGGTCTGGCGCTGGGCTGGGCGGCGGTCGATCGCTCGCGACGCCCGACCTCCCTTCTCCTGACCTGACGATGGTCACCTCTGGGGAGCCGACGTACCGGTGCACCATCGCGCTGGGCAAGGTCTTGTTCAGGTCCCTGGACCTGTCGGTAGTGGCTCAGGGCGTGCCCCACGTGCCGGCCGCGGGTCCGGTGATCCTTGCGGCCAACCACGTGTCGTTCCCTGACTTCCTGTTCATTGGCGATGCACTGCTCACCACCGAGCGTCGGGTCCGCTTCATGTCGCGCCACGACGTGTGGAACAGCGCGGTGGCAGGACGTGCCATGGACGCCATGCGTCACATCGCCGTCAACCGGCAGGTGCCTGCAGCCGCCTACCTGCAGGCTCGCTCCTTGCTCCGGCGCGAGGAGATCGTCTGCGTCTTCCCCGAGGGGGGAATCTCGGCGGCGTACGTCGTGCGCTCGCTCATGCCAGGAGCGGTGGCTTTGGCCCGCGAGACCGGGGCCCCGCTGGTGCCGGTCAGTATCTGGGGCGGGCAGCGGTTGTGGCCGCAGAAGCGCAGCCTGGATGAACCCTTCCCCCGACCGACCCTTGCTCGCTCACGCCGAGTCGATGTCCGATTCGGTGCACCCATGTCGGTGCAACCGGACGCCGACCTCATGGCGGCCACCCGCGAGTTGGGCCATCGACTGCACCGCGGTGTCGAAGAACTGCAACGGCTCGACGTACATCGACCCCGACCGGGAGAGTGGGCGCCGTGGTACCCCGCTCACCTAGGCGGTCACGCCGTGGCGCGCGAGCAATCCTTCGTGCTCGATGCGATGCCACGCAGCGCGGTGACGCCCACCTGGGGGCCGGGCGTCCCTCTCGCCTGAGGGGGAGCGAACCGGAACGGTTTACCCGTAGCCGGCCGTCAGCGCGCTGGCTTGTCCTCCGGTACGTCCTGCGCGGGAGCCACCACGACCCCAGAATCCTGACCACCAGGTGAGTCCAGGGTCGGGGGAGCGTCGGCGGTGAGCCACGCTCGCTGGATCCCGATGTTGTCTGCGGGCAGGGCCACGAGTCCGGCCTTGACGGCAAGGGTGGCGGACCGGTCGAGGAAGAAGTCCACGAAGGCTTTGACCTCACGGCGCTCCAGCGAGCGAACCGTCGTCGTCAGCAGGAGTTGTCGCGCGAGCGGATACTCCCCGTCCACGATCGTCCTCTGGCTCGGGAAGATGCAGTTCAGCTCACCGTTCGGAGCGGTGATCTCGAACGGTCGAAGTTGGTCCTCATAGGCGCCGTAGTAGGGGAAACGGAAGAACGCCACGTTGCCGGTACTCCCGTTGAAACGGGCCCTCGCGCGATGTGCATCCATGAAACGGGCGCGCGCGGTCCTGAACCTTGCCGAGACGGCGTCGCGTTCGGTCACTCGCTGGTCGACCAAGGCATTGGCCTCGCTCACCAGTCGCTGGTCCTCAGCCTTGTCCTTCTCGAGACGGTTGTCGCGCTCGCCCTTGATCTTCCTGGCGCGGGCCGACTTCTGCTGGGTCAACGCGTTCTTCAGGTTGACCTCGGCGCCAGCGAGGTAGTTGCGTTGGTTGTCCCGCCTGCGCTCCAGGTCCGCTAGGTCGCGCCCCAGGAACTGGTCCTCGGGGTCGCCGGCGACGAAGCGGCGCGCCTCGTCGTCGGTGGCGAACGCTCGGTAGTCCGAGCGGAAGTCGAGGAGTCCGGGTCGCGTCGTCTCCAGGATGTTGCGGCCGAAGAACCCGAACGCGTTGCTGGAGGCGTCAGGGCCGCCGACCTCGAGGGGGACGCTCATCAGGTTGACGGGTGACTGGGACCAGCTGGTGAGCGGTGACCCCGCGCGGAAGATGTCGCGAACCTGATCGGTGGACAGACAGTCGCCGCCGACATCAGTCTCCGACTTGATAGCAAGAACCACGGCATCCGAGGCGACCTGGAACTGCACCACATTGAGTCCGACGTCGCGGCAGGCTGCGAACTCCTCGGAGCTGATCTGACGCGAGGAGTCGACCAGATCGATCTGTCCGGAACACAGGCGGTCGAAGGCGCGACCCTCCCCGTTCGTGTCCTGGCTGACGCTGATGTCGGTGCCGGAGGCGTAGCTCTTGCGAGCTGCGGCAGTCAGAGAGCCGGTGGTGCCGTCAACGGTCACGACCCCGTCGGGACGCGGAGGGAGGGCTTTGAAGGCCGCCTGCATGGCCTCCTGATCGTCGGTCTGCGCTCGGAACTCCTCAGCGGTCTCCCGGGAGATGGTCTCGTCCGCGTCGCCGCCTTCGACAGGGTCGACGGAGGAGCAGGCCGACAGAGCCAGACCTGCTACGAGAGCCGCGGCGGCGAGGGCCCGTCGTTTTGAGGGAAGCGTTGCTGCTCGGTTCACCGCTGGTCCCCCTGGTCGTCGGGAGCCGCAAGGCGGGCACCAGCGTCGGGTTCCAGGCTGGACATCAGGACGTCGCCCTTGGGTGGGTAGGGATAGCGGGTGCCGAGGGTGACTACCTCGAAATCCTCCATGAGGAAACCCTGCAACTCCCGGCCATCGATAGTTCCGGAGAGCACGTCACGTTGTGCGTAGAGCGTGGGCACCGCCGACCGGTCCACCACGATGGCGCCGTAGGTGCGTAGGGCTGCGCGGATCGCGTCGGCTTGGCGAATCTGTGCCCTGGTGAGCGCGATCTTCTTCCCGGTGGCCGGGTCGATCGGTTCCGGTAGCTCCACATCCTTCAGTCGGATTCTGGCGCCCTCCGGGATGGAGTCGGTGAAGCCATTGCCGTCGGTGGACGAGGCGGGGACCACGTAGGAACCTTGGGCGGGCGCGGGGACGCTGATAGCCAGGGCGTGGTTGATCTCGCCTCGTCGGAGTTCGTCGGGTTGGATCAGGCCAGCGAACAACGGAAGCCCCGAGCCGCGCGCACTCACTCGCGTCGGTGGGGTGCTGGTGTCGTAGCCGGGTCCGTCCAGGTCCCAGGTGCGCATGAAGTGGTAGGTGATGGAGCCGTTGTTCTCCCGACGCGCGCGCCACAGGTCATAGGCAACACCTTCGCTCTCGTCAACGATGGTGTACCAGCCGTCATATCGGGGATCAGGGTGGACGTCGCTGGGAACGTTCAGGATCGTGGTGTCGTCCCCGTCGCCACATTGGATCTGGCGACAGATGACGTCGGTGGGTACGCCGCCGACCACCACGGGGGTCGTCCACGAGACTGTGTTGATGTAGAGGCCGGCGTCGAGATTCACCACATCGGGATCGTTGTCGTCGACCACGTCGTCGGAGTTGCTGGTGCGCCGACTGTCGACTTCGCTGTCATCCGCGTTGGCGTCCAGGCGACGCACCGACTGAAAGATCATTCGATCGGAGGCGGGATCGATCGCTGAGTTGTCGATCCGGGTGTTCCAGGGCGACGTGGGCTCGAAAAAGCTCTCCGCAGTCGGGTCGGCCGCACCCTCACCAAAGCTATCGTTCTGGATCTGCGCCTGGGCGCCGTCTCGACCCGGCAGGCTGGTGCCGCCAGGCAGACTCGTGTCACCGGAGTCTTGAGGGTGCGCGCCGGCGGAGGACTCGGCGTTGGCTGCTGCTACTGCTGCATGCCGCTCGCTTATGTCGTCGCTGCCACAAGCGGTCAACACCAGAGCGGAGGCAGCAAGCAGAGCCGCCCCGCGCTGACCGGCCGAGAGAGGAACACCTCGCCCCGGGGTTCGTCGAATGGATCGCCTGACCCTGTTCTTGGCTGTGGAGGTGGACCGCGTCGTCATGGTCGCAGAGGATGATCGGGCGATGCAGGGGCCTCGGCGATCGTGGTCTCGATGGATTCGGCGAAACGAGAGAAGGTTTCACCGATCTCGTTCAGACGCACGCTGTCCTCGTCGGCTCCGCTTCCTGCGCCGGCCCGCATCCGTGCGGCCGTGATGATCGCGTGCGCCTCTCGGCGAGCGTGAAGTCGAATCAGTTCGGCGTCGAGTTCGGCCTGAGCAGTTAACAGCTCACACCGTCGAGCTGCCTCGCTCTCGATGGACTCCAGATGGCGTTGGCTGGCCTCCCCGGCTTCGCGCATCCGAGCGATCACCGAGGCCGCGACACGGTCGACCGAGAGGTCGAGGTAGTCGACCTCCGGGCCCTCCCCGGAGGGCTGGGGGGCTGCTGCTGGGGCTCGGTTAGCCGTGAAATCCGCGCCGAGCGGCCGGTCGCGATCAGGAAGAGCCATCACAGGGGAACGGTCCGTCTCGGGCTGAGCGACGAGGTCGTCGTACAACGACTGCTCGTGGGCGTAGTAGTCGTCGGCCGGGGGCTCAGAGCTGGGCTGCTGCGCTGCCGCCGCGGTATCGGTATCGGGGGCGCCGTCGGTGTCGGCGTCGACAGCCGAGGTCGATTGTTGAGCGTAGGGGGCCTCGGAGCCGACGTCATCGATCTCCTCGGGTTCGGGAGCCAGTCGGCTGCTGAAGTCGACCCGGCCCACCCGTGAATCCGGGGTGGAGGCGAGGATGTCCTCGAGCGACGGCGGCGGGGCGATCGTGGGAGGTCGTTCGCTCATCGGTGACCCACCAGACCTGCGGTGGCTTCGGGGGCCCCATCGAGGGTCGCGGACCCCCGGGAGTACCCGTTCGGCACCTGTACCAAGACATAGCGCCGGGTGGTCTTCACGGGAACCAGGAGCGGGTCCTCCCCAGCGGCTGCGGCGCCGTAGAGCTGGCTGAGCAGATCCTGGTCGGTGTTGGTTGACAACAGCATGAAGTTCACGCACGAAGCGGGATTCTCCGCACAGTCCAGCCAGGGTCCATCAGACTTGTCGATCCGGTCGAAGAACAGGCTGGGGCGACCGCTGAAGAGGATGGGCCCGTAGGTCTGAGCGTTGTCAGTGAGGATGGTGTTCTTCTCGCTGATGTTCGCCCGGATCCAGTCACCCATCTCCTCCTCGGAGGCGTAACCGACGACTGAACCGTCCGGAGTCATCGCGCCTTCCTGGGACTCCCCGGTGGTGATGGCGTTCGCGAAGGAGGCCTCGAGGTTCTGGTGCTCGAAGGTCTTCATGGCCTGAAACGTGAAGGGAATGCTGATCAAGAGTCCCACCACGGTCAGACCTGCGACGAGGGTGGCGCTGGTCCCTGCGGATCGTGTCAACCACAGGGCGCCGACCACGGCAAGGAGCAGGATCGGTAGGGCGCTGCGCATCAGCATCGGCGAGTCGGTGAGGTTGAGCAGAACCGAGAACGCCGGCGTGAGGATGGCCACGAGCAGCAGAAGGCCGAGCCAGAGCGCGAAGCCGTTACGCCGAGCGATGCCGGCGAAGATCAGGGCCGGCAGGATGACGATCGCGATCGGTGCGCCGAAGAGCACGAGTCGGCCGGTCGCCGTCGCCAGGTCGATGAACGTGAACGCTTCCACGTCGCTGGCACCCGCGCGATCGCTCGAAGCGGTGACCCAGTTAAAGGGTCGCAGCACCAGAATCAGGTTGAGCGCCGTCCACAGCGCGACCACATAGACGGTGGGCGAGGCGAAGCCAACCGTGGTTCCCTCGATCTCGGTGCCGTCGGCGCCGAGGCGGGCCAGGATAGCGCCCACCATGATGGCGCTGACCAGGAACCACGTCAGGCTGTTGTAGCCCGCCAGCGCCGCCACGGCGTACGCTAGACCCGCGATCATAATGAACCGAATGTCAGCGGTGACATACCAGGCGAACAGCGCCCCAACGGCGGCGAT
>CBDTZB010000087.1:0-8339 GCA_965364795.1 uncultured Nocardioides sp. | reverse complement strand
TAGTCGCACCCGCAGCCACTGTCGGGGAGCGACTCGAACCCGAAGCGCAGCAGGGCTACAGGCCCAGTCGAAGTCCGTGACCACAGCCGGGCGCCCTCCCATGGTCCCCCGGTAACGGAGGCTGGGGCGCACGATGCTGCGGGTGCGTAGCGGAAGGGTCCGACCCCTCAGCCGCTCACCGGTCGCGGTGAAGCGCCACCGGTGGCCGTTGAGTCGTTTGGTCCAGACGCCGACCAGAGCGCCGGAACGGTGCGTACGGCGGCCCTCGACCCGGAGTTGACGCTGCGAGGCGTGGAGACCGGTCTTGACGATGGCGACGCGATCGGTCCAGGGGCCAGGCGGGGTCGGTTGCTCACGCCAAACCGGGCCAGGCAACTGCCAACGAGTGTCCGTGGCAGGCCTGCCCGACTTCCAGGAGTACCTCCCGAAGACCGAGTTGGCTCCGGACGTGTCGAAGTCGTACAGCCGGGTGTGCAGTCGCCCATCCCGCCCAGCGGCGAAAATGGTGGAGCCGCTTGCATCAAGTGAGGCAAGCCGGCTCCTGCCCGCGTCGGGCAGACACACCTCCCGGCTCTCGTCGGCCGGCAACCACGGGTCCAGATAGGTCAACCGGCGTCCTGCATCGCGCAGCAGGTAGACCGTTGCCACCCCGATCGGCTTGCGGTGACGCCCTGAACTATCGGTGAAGGATTCTTCCCCGTTCAGTTCTGAAGCGGCTAGATGACTCACATCGCCGGGAAGACGCACACCGGACCCAGTCCACAAGTACGGACCCCAACGAAAGGTCCACCGCTCGGGGGACAGATCGTTGCCCGGCATGTCGTGGCTGTAGACCTGACCATCCGCCGTAGTCGCCAACAGGAGTCGGTGATCGGCGCTGACCGTCCTCACCCGACCTTCCAAGCAGTCGGGGAGGTCGACCCGACGCCATGATGATGCTGGCAGGGGTTTGCCCTGTCGCGCAGGGCGGGCGAACAGGCTCCCGGACCGGACGCCAAATACCCAGACGTTGCTCACCGCATATCCGGCGTCCTTGAACCACACTCGGTCCGGCAAGCGGCGTTCAAGGCCGGCGACCTCGGCGAGACCTCCATCGGCCACCGCCTGCGAGGGCACCGGGGAGCCACCCACAGCCATCACGCCGGTGGTGCCCAGGGCCAGGGGCGCGCAGGCAGGGTGGGTCGGCGGGCCTGGTTCGAGCACCGTTGCGAGTGCGACACCGGCAGGAGCCCCCAGGGCTGCCGACATCAAACCTGCAGCGAGGGCACCCACCACCGCCGCGATCACGGGCGCTGCGCGTCGACACTCAGCCATGGCGCAGCAGCCATCCTTGGTTGCGAAACTTCATCTTGCGCCGTGTGACGTCCAGCGGGGCGTCGGTGAACTGTGCCGGTCCGATCCGGTCAAGGAACTCCCGGGCGGCCGGTGAGGCGTCACGCCGTAGCGCCGGAGGCACCTCGATGGTGCCGCGCACCATCCGTGGCTCATTGTCCAGGCCACGGGACCGCTCTGACTGTCGGATGTTGTCCACGCTGTGCAGCCTGAGAGAGAACGCCTCGCCGCTGTTCAGTCGAACCCGCATCCGAGAGGGGGTGCAGTAGATGTTGAAGTCGTCGAGCACGATCCGTGCCCGGTTGGCCCGCGTGACGTAGCGCCGATCCTCGACGCGTCCCAGCTGACGGCGTGAGGTGTCCCGCGGTGGATTGCGCAGACGCGTACCCGCCAGGGGCGCGCGAGTACGCGTGAAGTGCCACCGCGCTTTGCGGATGTCCTTGTGCCAGTATCCGGTCCTCCCAGCGCGCATACCCTCGACCCGCAGTTCGCGGCGAATGGAGCGCTTCCCGACCTTGTGGATCGAGATCCGGTCGGTGATGCGTCCAGGGATCTTGGGCTGCTCGATCCAGTCCGGAGCGGGCAGCTGGATGCGTGGGGACGTCACCTTGCTCTGGTCCTCGTAGGCGTAGTCGAAGAACAGCGGGTCGGCGCCAGCGATATCGAAATCGTAGAGGCGGGTGAACATGTCACCTCGCGGGCCGATGACGAAGAGTGTCGATCCACTGGTCGAAAGAGCCTGGGAGCGGAAGCGACCCCGCTCAGGGCCGCAAGCCTCGTAGCTCTGATCCGGTGGTAGCCACGGGTCCATGTAGGTCAGCCGTTGCCCCCCACCGGTCAACATCCAGATATGAGAGACCTTGTTGTCTCCCACCTTGTGGTCGTTGCCCGCCGGGTCAACCCAAGTGCCGTCCTCGAGGATCGAGAGAACCGACCATTCCCAGTCCCGGTTACGTGGCAACTTGCGTCCGGCACCCAACCAGAAGGGGCGCCCGTAGCGCATCGACCAGGAGAAGTAGCTCGGCTGCCTCAAGGCTCCATCCATGACGTAGACCCGACGGTGCCTATCGATGGCTATGAGCTCGTCATCGTCGACGGAAACGCCGGTAACGGCGCCTGCGAAGCAGGCTGGAACAGAAAGCTTGGCCCACGGTTCTTTGATGCCGGTGACCGCGGTGCGCGACTTGTAGAAGATGTTCCCCCGGCGCACCGCGAACTGATAGCGACGGTTGTAGGTCTCAGTCTCGCTGCGGAACAGCACCTGTCGCGGAAGTGACCTGGGCCCTTCGCCTTTGTCGCCGGCGGCGAGCGAGTTGCCGCTGTCCTGGTCGCGTCCCGGCTGGCCTTCGAACTCGGGGAAGCCCACGGTCCCTCCTGCGAGGCTGGGGCAGCGCAACATGTCTGTGCGGTTCGCGGCCAGGCCCTGCACGAGCCCGGCGGTTCGTAGGGCGGCCCACATCTCGGCCTGACCCTGCGGTTCTCGCCTCGAGGGTCCGAGCAGGGCTTCGACCCGGCTTAGCCGATTGCGCACGGTGTTCGTATGAACCGCGAGGTCACGTGCGACCTCGTCGGTTCGTCCTTGGTGCTGTTGCCAAGCGAGCACGGTGCCTACCAGATCGTGACGCGGTTCCGTGAGCAGCGGCTGAACCCATCGTTTCCACAACCGATCTCTAAGGGCTGCGTCCTCGTGCAGCACCATCAACAGCCCCAGCGACTCCGCTGTGTGTAGCCCCTCCCCCACCCGGGCAGCAGCGACGCGGGCGACACGCCTCGCCTCGCGCAGAGCCGAGGGAAGATCCTCGCTTCGTGTCGCCCAAGCCAACGCAACCACCAAACCGGGCACCCGCTCTGGTGCTTCGCTCAGCACTCCGAGGGTCTCCCCCGCTGTCGACTCCTCTGCCCAGGCGGCTCGACCACGGTGCGCGAAGCGCAGCGCCGTCGCAGCAACATCGGACCCGGGAGTGCCGTCAGGCACTGCGCAGGCCACGACGTGCTGAGCCCCGGGATCGAGTCCGGCGTCGGCCAGCACATCGGCCAGAGCGACGCTGGCGTCATTACGCTGCATCGCATCGAGCAGCCGCCGGTGCCGAGCGTCGGCGGTCTCGGCCCCGGTGGTGGAAGCAAGTCCTTGCACCGCCCAGACGACCACCTGCTCGGCCCACTTTCTGGCTCGCAGTGACGCCTCCCAGCGCACCCCTTCAGCCACCCCAGCGGTCTGGGCGCGGCGTAGGATCTCGGCTTCGACCTCTCGCGCACCCAACAACACGGCCGCTATGAGATCGTCGACCGCGATACCGGCGCGACCACCTTGTACCCCGGTGCCCATCGCCGCCTGCCGGTCGGCATCCGTGGGGGGCGCGAACGGGTCACCGCTCACCACTCGCTCAAGGATCCGCGTCATGCCGATCCACACCTCACTCGAGGGAGACGACGCGTACGTCGGCAGGGTGGCTACCTGACGAGCCACTGTGGCCACGAGTGCGTCACGATCAGCCCATACGGCTTCCAGGAAGGGACGCATCGACACGCCGAGGGACTCCGCGTCGTCAGATGTGTGGGCCACGGAGAGGAGCGTAGAGCGCCGAGCCCATCACTGACGGCGAAGTCCGGAGATCGTGGGGACCTGCAGAGTCCCTTGTCTTGACTGGTTCCAGAAACGTGCCAGAGTGGGGGTGATGCCCCACGACCCCGGATACGACGACTTACTCCGTTCCGCGGATCTTCGCGTCACGCGCCCACGGGTAGCGGTCCTGGAAGCCGTCTATCAGGCTCCTCACTCGGATACGGACTCGATCATCACCACCGTGCGCGCGAATCTGGGCGAGGTCTCGCATCAAGCCGTTTACGACGTGCTGCGAGCCCTGACCGGGGCGGGATTGGTGCGAAAGATTCAGCCTTCCGGCAGCACCGCCCGTTACGAAGCGCGGGTCGGAGACAACCATCACCACGTCGTGTGCCGATCGTGCGGAGCGATCGCCGACGTGGATTGCGCGGTGTCCCACACCCCCTGCCTGACGGCCTCTGACGACAACGGGTTCGCGATCGACGAGGCCGAGGTCATCTATTGGGGTCACTGTCCTCCCTGCACCAGCACGACGTAACCAGCATCAACGCACCACCCTTTGTTGCACACCCACCGCACCATCTGGAAAGGATCCACGTGACTGAGAACCACGAGACCCGCGAGAAACGAATGAACGAGGGCGGCGACGAGTCGCAGTGCCCCGTCTCGCCCAACTACAAGCACCCCACCGGCGGTGGAGGTAATCGGGACTGGTGGCAGAACCGGCTCAATCTGAAAATCCTTCAGCACAAGTCCCCCCAGGCCGATCCCATGGGAGACAACTTCGACTACGCCGAAGAGTTCAAGTCCCTGGATCTCGGTGCGCTCAAGGCTGACCTGACCGCCCTGATGACCGACTCGCAGGACTGGTGGCCCGCGGACTTCGGACACTACGGCGGCTTGTTCGTCCGGATGGCTTGGCACAGCGCCGGCACCTACCGTATCCAGGACGGTCGAGGCGGCGCTGGCGCCGGCCTGCAGCGCTTCGCTCCGCTGAACAGTTGGCCCGACAACGGCAACCTGGACAAGGCCCGGCGTCTGCTGTGGCCCATCAAGCAGAAGTACGGCCGCAAGATCTCGTGGGCCGACCTGCTCGTCCTGACCGGGAACGTCGCTCTTGAGTCGATGGGCTTCGAGACCTTCGGGTTCGCCGGTGGCCGCGCCGATGTCTGGGAGGCCGATCAAGAGGTCTACTGGGGTTCCGAGACCGAATGGCTCGGAGATGAGCGCTACTCCGGGGACCGCGATCTCGAGAACCCGCTGGCCGCTGTTCAGATGGGATTGATCTACGTCAACCCGGAGGGTCCCAACGGGAACCCCGACCCCGTCGCCGCGGCGCGCGACATTCGCGAGACGTTCAAGCGGATGGCCATGAACGACGAGGAGACCGTCGCGCTGATCGCTGGCGGGCACACCTTCGGTAAGGCGCACGGCGCGGCCGACCCCGGCCCCCACGTGGGAGCCGAGCCCGAGGGCGCAGGACTGGAGGAGATGGGCCTGGGCTGGAAGCAGGGCTACAAGTCCGGCAAGGGCGAGGACACCATCACCAGTGGGCTCGAGGTCACTTGGACCCCGACGCCGACGGAATGGGACAACACCTTCTTCGAGATGCTCTTCGGCTTCGACTGGGAGCTGACCAAGAGCCCCGCCGGTGCCTACCAGTGGCAGCCGAAGGACGGTGCCGGAGCCGACGTCGTGCCGGGACCCGCACCTGACTCGCCCCGTCGGGTTCCGACCATGCTCACCACCGACCTCTCGCTCCGGATGGACCCCATCTACGGGGAGATCTCCAAGCGCTTCCACGAGAATCCCGACCAGTTCGCGGACGCGTTCGCCCGCGCCTGGTTCAAGTTGACCCACCGCGACATGGGTCCCGTCGATCTCTACCTCGGCCCCGAGGTTCCCGAGGAGACCCTGCTATGGCAGGACCCCGTCCCCGCCGTGGACCACGAACTCGTCGGCGACGCCGAGGTCGCAGCGCTGAAGGGTCACATTGTCCAGTCGGGTCTGACGGTCGCTCAGCTCGTTTCCACCGCTTGGGCGTCGGCATCGTCGTTCCGCGGCAGCGACAAGCGCGGCGGAGCCAACGGTGCACGACTGCGTCTAGAGCCGATGAACGCTTGGGAGGTCAACAACCCCAGTCAGTTGGCGACGGTTCTGCGCACCCTGGAGGAGATCAGGGCCGCGGCGAAGGCGCCGATCTCACTGGCCGACCTGATCGTTCTTGCTGGAGGAGTGGGAGTTGAGACGGCGGCCAAGGCGGCCGGGCTCGACATCACTGTGCCCTTCACCCCGGGTCGCACCGACGCGTCGCAGGAACAGACCGACGTGGAGTCGTTCGCTGCACTGGAGCCGATCGCAGACGGCTTCCGGAACTACCTCAGCAAGGGGCACCGACTGCCGGCCGAGTACCACCTCGTCGACCGGGCCAACCTACTGACCCTGACGGCTCCCGAGATGACGGTTCTGGTCGGAGGCCTCCGGGTTCTCAACGTCAACGCCGATTCTTCTGACCTCGGTGTGCTGACCTCGGCTCCCGAGACCCTGACCAACGACTTCTTTGTGAACCTGTTGGACATGGGTCTGACCTGGAAGCCGACCGACGACGCCCAAGAGACCTTCGAGGCACGTAACCACGCCGATGAGGTCGTGTGGACCGGTTCGCGGGTCGACCTGGTCTTCGGCTCGAACTCCGAACTTCGCGCCTTGGCCGAGGTCTACGCCTCGGACGACGCGAAGGAGAAGTTCGTTTCGGACTTCGTCGCCGCCTGGAACAAGGTCATGATGCTGGACCGGTTCGACCTGAACTGACCCATCTTCACAGCAACGCACATCGCCCCGGAGTCGGTTCAACCGACACCCGGGGCGATGTGCGTTTCGCGGCCTGACGCTTAGATCAGGGTGCTCCAGTAGTCCCAGAACTCGACCAGGATCGCCACCGCGAAGGCCAGGTACCAGAACAGCAGCACCAGGAACCTGACCGACCACAACATCTCGGCGGGTCGGCGTAAGGCGGGGACCTGTCGAGCAAACAGCAGCGCACTCCACAGAGCGATCGGAAGCGTGACCGCCCAGACGACCATGCACCACGGACACAGGGCCCCGATGCGGTACAGACTCTCGAAGGCGAGCCAGTGGACGAACACCGCACCCGGCACAGACCCCAGGGCCAGGCCACCGAAGATCCACCTCGGTAGATGCACGCGAGTGGCGATCAGGACCCCTAGCGCGATGACCACGGAGAACGCGATCAGACCAAGCAGAGGATTGGGGAACCCGAACGCGGAGGCCTGCTCCTTCACCATCACCGAGCCACACGACAGCACCGGGTTGAAGTTGCACGAGGGCTGGAAGGACGGATCCTCGAGAATCTTGTACTTGTCGACTGCCAGGGTGAAGGACGCGGCGAGGCCGAGAAGCCCCCAGACCATCAGGGACCCACCGAAAGCACGCCCCACGATGGGGACGGGCTGGGCGATCAGATGCCCCGCCTCAACGTCATCGCCCAGTGCGGTAGCCCCGCTGCCGCGGTCGCTCATGAGGCGAGGGCTGCCTCGACGGTGTCGATCAGGTTCTGAGTTTCGATCTTCTCGCCGTCGACATAGACACTGGGCGTTCCGGTGAAGTCTTCGCTCATGACTTTCTCGGTGGTGGCCTTGACCCAGTCGCCGTAGGTGTTGTCCTCGATGCACGTGGACATCTCTGCCTCATCGGCCCCTGCCTGTCCCGCGATCGCGGCCAACTCAGAGTTGGTCAGACCGGGACCGCCCTCGGCGGGCTGCTGATCGAAGATCAGACCGTGCCACGTCAACCACGTCTCCTGGCCCTGGTCCATCATGCAGGCCGAGGCGTTCAGAGCGCGGCTCGAGTAGTTGGTGCTCGAAGCGTTGTCGAGGAAGGCGATGGAGCGGTACTCCAACCGGACCTCGTCGCCGGCGGCGTACTCATCGAGTTGCTCTCCAACAATCGATTCGAACTGTTGGCACGCCGGGCACTGGAAGTCCTCGACGATGGTGACGGTGACGTCCGCATCGGGGTTCCCCACCACGTAGGCCCCGTCGGCGGTGGCTTGCGCGGGTCCGTCTGCTGCTGAGGGATCGGCCTCACCGTCTCGGTTGAGGAGCACCACGACCGTCACCACGATCACGGCCAGGACGACCGCGAACCCGATGGCGCCCTGGGTCATCGCCTTGCGCGCCTGCTGCTTCTTCTTCATCTTCAGCGCCAGGGCTGCCGCCTCCTGACGAGAAGCGGATCGCTCGGCCATCGCCTCGGACGACGGAGTGTGCTGCACAGGGCGCTTCTTGTTGCTCTTGGCCATGGGGTGATGATCCTCAACGATCGGGGACGGACGGTCGCCTGAAGCCTAGCGCTGAGTTCTGAACGGTTGCTGAGTCGGCGTGCCGGCGGCGAGACCCTCGCCGCCGACACGTCCCGAACCGGA
>CBDTZB010000086.1:0-8362 GCA_965364795.1 uncultured Nocardioides sp. | reverse complement strand
GGGGTCGACTCACGCTCCTTCACACTCATCACGCTAGTCACACGCGTGACGATGCTGTGAGGTTTACCTAGGCTCGGCGTCAGTTTCACCGGGTTCGTGGCACGATCGAATGGGGAGGAAAGAAATGAGCGAGAAGGACTGTCTTTTCTGCAAGATCGTGGCGGGCGACATCCCGGCCGAGATCGTGCACAGCACGGAGCACACCGTGGCGTTCCGTGACATCAACGCCCAAGCACCGCTCCACGTGCTGGTGATCCCCAAGGACCACTACACCAACGCAGCGGAACTCGCGGCCGGCGACCCGGAGGCCTCGGCCGAACTGATGCGGACCGCGGCTGCGGTGGCGACCGCGGAGGGGCATGAGGACTACCGACTGGTCTTCAACACCGGGGCAGGGGCCGGTCAGACGGTGTTCCACACCCACCTGCACGTGCTGGCCGGACGTGCTCTGTCCTGGCCTCCAGGATGATCAAGCGGCCGCTCCCGGTCGTTGTCGGGATCGTGTTGGCGCTCGTCCTCGCCGCCTGCGGCGGTGGGGCTTCGGACATTGCGGTCCAGAGTGAGCCCACCGCAGCGTCAGACGACGCAGCCGAGGCAGAGGCAAGTGAGCCAGCAGGGGACACCCTTGCGGAGGAGTCCCACGAGCAGGAGCACGCCGACGATCACAGCGTCCCGTCCAAGTTGCTGCCCTTGCGTAAGGGCGAGCGTCGGGTCGCGGTGACGATGCCTACGGCGTACACCCCGGAGGCGCCCAACGGCAGCGGCACGGACGACTACCGATGCTTCATCCTCGACCCCGACCTGCCTCAGGACGCCTTCATCACCGGCACCAACGTGCTTCCGGACAACACCGACATCGTTCATCACGTGATCCTGTTCCGGATCGCACCCGACCGGGTGGATGAGGCGATGGCGGAGGACGCGCGCGTCCCCGGGCCGGGCTACACCTGTTTCGGTGATGCCGGCATGGTGCCGGGGGAGTTCTCAAGCATCGATGATGCTCCCTGGCTCGGTGCCTGGGCGCCCGGCGGCACGGAGCGTAAGACGCGCAACGGATTCGGCGTGGACTTCCCGCAGGGCTCGCGGATCGTGATGCAGGTCCACTACAACCTGTTGGTTCCTGACCGGATCGGTCCGGACCGCAGCTCTACGCAGATCCGGGTGATGGACAACTCCGCGGACCTCACGCCCATCCACACCTACCTCACTCCGGGTCCGGTGGAGTTGCCGTGCCGACCGGGGAAGGACGCCTCGCCGCTGTGTGATCGGGCCGCCGCGATGGCGGACAACAAGGCGCGCTTCGGCACTGGCCCCGGCAGCACCAACGACGCCCTGCACTTCTTGTGCAACTCCCCGGTCGTGGCCTCCGAGACCACGTCCTGCACGCGAAAGATCGGTCGGCCGATGACGATCCTCGCCGCCGCCGGACACATGCACCTGCTCGGCAAGCAACTGAAGATCCAGACAAACGTCGGTACTCCACGCGAAGAACTCCTGCTGGAGAAGAAGGTCTGGGACTTCGACGACCAGGGCTCGACCCCCATCGAACCGGTGCGCGTGGAGGCGGGCGATCAGGTGACGATCACGTGTCGCCACTCCCAGGAGCTGCGGGACTACCTACCGGAGTTCAAGGGCCAGCCCGACCGGTACGTCGTGTGGGGGCAGGGCACCACCGACGAGATGTGCCTCGGAATGCTCTCCGTTGCGTTCGACTGACCATTGCCCGACAAGTCGGCGTTAGTTGACGCAAAACGCGCCGACTCGAGCTGATTCGAGCGTCAAGACGTGCCGACTCGGCGGAGATCAGAGGGTGCCGTCGTTGACGGCCAGGACCAGCCGCAGGATGTAGAAGAAGACCGGCAGCCCGAAGACCACCAGCAGCACCCACGCGGTGATCCGGTGCTTGAGCTTCGTCCCGTCCAGGGCTCCGGCGAAGTCCAGGAGGGCGCCATCCGGCACATGGGAAGTCAGCCCCATGTGTTGCGCGTCCGGAGGAAGGTTCTGCCCGGAGAACCACCACGGGGGAGTGTCGTCGTCCCCACCGCGATCCTCGTCGAACTCATCTAGCTCGTCGGGCTCCATGAAGCCACGGTACGGGACCGGTGCGCGTTAACTCGGTGGGCGATCTGCCCAGAACCCGCGTAAAGTGAAGACGTCTTCACCACCCACATCCACTTCGTCGAAAGCGCTTATGACTGACTCAGCAGCGGGCACCTCACCCAAGAACCCCTCGGTGGAGGAGCCCCGCACCACGAAGCACACCGTGGCGGTGCCCAACAGCATCAACATGGTCAGTCTTCTCGGACCGAACGACGAACACCTGGCCCTGATCGAGAAGTCCTTCAAGGCCGACGTGCACGTGCGCGGCAACCGGATCACGATGGAGGGGGAGCCCGGCGAGGTGGCCCTCGCCGAGCGACTCCTGGACGAACTGACGACCATCATCCGCACCGGTCAGGGCGTCAGCGTGGAGATCGTGGAGCGGGTGATCCACATGCTTCGCGCCGAAACGACCGAACGTCCCGCGGATGTGTTGGCGATGAACATCCTGAGCAATCGGGGCCGATCCATCCGACCCAAGACGCTCAACCAGAAGCGGTACGTCGACAGCATCGACAAGCACACCATCACCTTCGGCATCGGACCGGCCGGCACCGGCAAGACCTACCTGGCGATGGCGAAGGCCGTTCAGGCTTTGCAGAGCAAGGACGTCAACCGGATCATCCTGACTCGGCCCGCGGTCGAAGCCGGCGAGAGCCTGGGCTACCTGCCCGGAACGCTGTCGGAGAAGATCGACCCCTATCTGCGTCCGCTCTACGACGCTCTGCACGACATGATCGATCCCGAGTCGATCCCCAAGTTGATCGCCGCCGGCACCATCGAGGTCGCGCCGCTGGCCTACATGCGGGGCCGCTCGTTGAACGACTCGTTCATCATCCTCGACGAGGCTCAGAACACCACGCCGGAGCAGATGAAGATGTTCCTGACCCGACTTGGGTTCGGCTCCAAGATCGTCGTGACCGGCGACGTGACGCAGACCGACCTGCCGAGCGGCAAGAAGTCCGGGCTGCGGATCATCCAAGGCATCCTTGACGACGTCGACGACATCTCGTTCAACCTGCTCACCACCGCCGACGTCGTCCGCCACCGGCTCGTCGGCAAGATCGTCGCGGCGTACGACGAGTTCGACGCGCGCGGCGGGTTCAAGAGCCCTACCCCCAGCATCTCTACCTCCAGCATCTCGACAGGAGACCGATCATGATCGAGTTGCTCAACGAGTCCGGCAAACACCTGGACGTCAAGCGGCTCTCCCGGCTGAGCCGGTTCGTGATGGATCGGATGCGGGTCCACCCCCAGGCCGAGTTGTGCATCAAGGCCGTCGATCGGGACACCATCGCTGCGCTCAACGAGCAGTGGATGGGGAAGGCTGGTCCCACCGACGTGCTGGCCTTCCCGATGGACGAACTGCGTCCTGGTCTGGTCTCCGAGGAGCCGGAGGAGGGCGTCCTGGGCGACCTCGTGCTCTGTCCGGCCATTGCCGCGGATCAGGGGCGTACCGCCGGTCACGGCACCGAGGCCGAGATCGAACTGCTCACCGTCCACGGCATTCTGCACCTCCTGGGCTATGACCACGCCGAGCCTGAGGAGCACGCTGAGATGTTCGGCCTCCAGGACGCGATCCTGGTCGACTGGCGAGCGGCCAACCCACCAACGCTCGTGTCTTCGAACATCGAGCCGGATGCGACCGGCACCGCCGATGACTAGTGGCGATCTCCTGTTCCTGCTGACAGCAGCGATCCTGGTCCTGCTGGCCGGGGTTTTCACGGCGGCCGACGCGGCGCTCTCGTCCTTCTCCCGCGCCCGGGCCACCGAGCTCGTAGCGGAGGAGCGCGCGGGAGCCAAGCGTCTGGTGACCTTGCTCGACGACGCGCCACGGCACCTCAACACCGCACTGCTGCTTCAACTGCTGTGCGAGATCAGCGCGATCGTCCTGGTGACCCTGTTCGTCGCAGAGAACGTCGACGCCTCCAACCGAGTCGTGGCACCCCTCACGATCGGGGTGATGCTGCTCGTCTCCTTCGTGGTGATCGGCGTGGCTCCCCGCACCCTGGGTCGGCAACACTCAGAGACGATGGCGGTCTTGTCCGCGGGCCCGCTGATCGCCTTCACCAGGGTGCTCGGCCCGCTACCGAAGTTCTTGATCGTGCTCGGCAACGCCATCACCCCCGGCAAGGGTTTCCGCGAGGGACCGTTCTCCAGCGAGACCGAACTGCGGGAGATGGTCGACATTGCCGAGGCCTCGGCGCTGATCGAGTCCGGGGAGCGGAAGATGATCCACTCGGTCTTCGAACTCGGCGACACGACCGTGCGCGAGGTGATGGTGCCCCGAAACGATGTGGTCTACCTCGAGCACTTCAAGAACCTGCGACAGGCGATGTCGCTGTTCCTGCGCTCCGGCTACTCCCGCGTGCCGGTCATCGGAGAGAACCTCGACGACATCCGCGGCTTCGCCTACCTCAAGGACGTCGTTCGTCGGGACTTCGAGGCGCCCGACGTCGAGTTCACCCAGCGGGTGGGGGAGGTCATGCGCCCCGTCGTGTGGGTGCCGGAGTCCAAACGGGTCGATGCCCTGCTCTCAGAGATGCAGGCCCGCCGCCAACACATCGCTGTCGTGGTGGACGAGTACGGCGGCACCGCTGGGCTGATCACCATCGAGGACCTGCTCGAAGAGATCGTCGGGGAGATCACCGACGAGTTCGACGAGGAGGAGATCGAGATCGAGCACCTCCCCTCCGGGGCGGTCCGGGTCTCCTCGCGCTATCCGATCGACGACCTCGACGAGATCTTCGGCTTCGATGTCGACGACGAGGACGTGGACTCGGTGGGTGGGTTGATGGGCAAACACCTGGGTCGGGTCCCGATCCCCGGCTCCCAGGTCGAGGCCTACGGGCTGCGGTTCCTGGCCGAGGACGCGTCGGGTCGACGCAACAAGGTCGGCACCGTTCTGATCCGCCGGGCGGTCCCAGCACCGGACCAGAACGTCCCCACGAAGCGTGAAGCAGAAGAGATGGAGTCCGCCCATGAGTGAGCCGACCACGCTGTCGACCGAGGACCAGAAGCTCCTCACCCTTGCCCGAGCCACCCGCGCCCGCGTTGGCGCCGCCGAAGGGGCTGCCGTGCGGGACAACGACGGGCGAACCTACGCCGCGGCCACCGTCTCGCTGCCGTCCCTGGAGCTCTCGGCAGCGCAGGTCTGTGTCGCGATGGCCGTTGCCTCCGGATCTACCGGCGTTCAGGCCGCCGTGATCCTGGGTGAGGCCACCGAACTGACCTCGCCGGATGCTGCTGTGCTCTCCGATTTCGGGCCCGCAGGCGAGGCGGGTGTCGTCGTGCATCTTGGTGACCCGCGGGGCACGATCTCCGCGTCGTTGACACTCTGAGGCGCGCCGGGACGGTCGCCGAGGCGACGTCCTCAACCACCGGACCCGGTGGTTGAGGAAGGTCCGCCAGGGCCTGTCTCGAAACCTCCGGGGCCCACTCGCTAGCCTGCGTAGGTGAGTACCCGAGCCCAGCAGTACACCGCACAGGTGCTCCGGCGCGAGCACATCTCGGATCATCTCGTTCGTCTCGTGCTCGGCGGCCCCGGACTTGCGGAGTTCAGGTCCACTGGGATCCCCGACGAATGGGTGGGACTCGTGGTCCCGGGACAGTTTCAGAGCCGTTACTACACGGTCCGATCGTGGGCTCAGGGCGAGTTGACCCTCGATGTTGTCGTGCACGACGTGGGGCTGGTGACCGCCTGGGCGGCTGGCGACTGTGTCGGCGACACCGTCACCGTGCTCGAGGCCAAGGGCTCCTACGCGCCGCCGGCCGATGCGGAGTGGTTGATGTTGGTGGGGGACCTCACCGCGCTGCCTGCGATGGCCCGAATTCTCGAGACGTCCGATCTTCCCGCTTCGGTCTGGGCCGAGGTTCCTGACGACCTGTCGACGTACCTTCATGGCGCCAGCCCGGTCACGTGGCTGGAGCAGCCCGGCGACGGGCAGAGCCGATTGGCGGATGTCGTCGAGACGTTGACCTGGCCCGACGGTCCTGGATACTTCTGGATGGCGGGGGAGTCCGCGCAGATGCGGGCCATCCGCAAGCACCTGATGCGGGTCAAGAAACTCCCCAGCGCGTCGTACGACGTGATGGGTTACTGGCGCGGTGTGACGGCGCGACAACCGCGAGCGGTGGATCCTGGACCCATCTGGGCCGCGGGCAAGGCGGCGGGTAAGACCGACGAGCAGATCTGGGCCGACTATGACGAGGCGCGCGAATGAAAAAAGATGAAGCTCAGACCCCCCAGCACAGGAGTGGTTTCGCCTCCTTCGTGGGACGCCCCAATGCGGGCAAGTCCACGCTGACGAATGCGCTGGTCGGCAGCAAGGTGGTGATCACCTCGTCGAAGCCGCAGACCACGCGGACCGTCGTACGCGGCATCGTGCACCGCCCCGACGCACAGTTGATCCTGGTTGACACTCCCGGTCTGCACCGGCCGCGCACCCTGTTGGGTGAGCGGCTCAACGACCTGGTGAAGACGACCCTTTCTGAAGTCGACGTGGTAGCGGTCTGTTTCCCGGCGAACGAGAAGATCGGTCCTGGTGACCGTTTCATCGTCCGAGAGATGGGCAAGGTCAAGCGCACGATCAAGGTCGCCATCGCCACCAAGACCGACCTGGCGACCCCCGATCAGTTGGCCTCGCACCTGATGGACATCGCGGCGCTGGGTCGGGAGACCGACACGGACTGGGCCGAGATCGTGCCTGTCTCGGCGAAGTCGGGGTCCCAGGTCGGACTCTTGGCCGATCTGCTGGTCGGACTCCTCCCCGAGGGACCCCAGCTGTATCCCGATGGCGAGCTCAGTGACGCCCCCGAGGAAGCCATCGTCGCGGAACTGATCCGCGAGGCGGCCCTCGAGGGAGTCCGTGATGAGCTGCCGCACTCCATCGCCGTGGTCGTCGAGGAGATGGGCCTGCGCGAGGACCGCCCCGAGGACAAGCCCCTTTTGGACATCCACGCCTTCCTGTACGTCGAACGCGACTCCCAGAAGGGCATCGTGATCGGCCACAAGGGCGCTCGCCTGCGTGATGTGGGGGCGGCGGCGCGCAAGCAGATCGAGGCCATGCTCGGCACTCCGGTCTACCTCGACCTCCGGGTCAAGGTCGCCAAGGAATGGCAGCGCGACCCGCGTCAGCTCCGCAAACTCGGTTTCTGACGCGGATCGCGGTCGACCTCAGAAGGTGAGGTCGACTCCTGTCATCCGGGACGTGACGTCCCACAGATCTTTGGCCAACTGCTCGTCGCGGGCGTACTTCGACAGCTTCGCCTCGCCGATCGGGCCGCGGCTCTCACCGAGGCGCTGCGGTCCGGTGTAGGAGCCGGGCTTACCCTCGATGGCGGCGTACAGGGTCGGGTTCGCACCGGCGGCGGCCGACTGCAGGATGATCGGCATCACGAGCGGAGCGATCCGGCGCACGATGGGGTTGCCCCCCATCCCGTCGGGGCTCGTGATCAGGTTCGTCGCGGAGACCCCAGGGTGGGCCGCGGTCGAGACGAGCTTGGAGTCCGCGGCAGTGGCGCGACGCTGCAACTCCTTGGCGAACAGCACGTTTGCCAGCTTGGTCTGGGAGTAGGACTTGGCGGGGTCGTAGCCCTCTGCGGGGTTGCCCTCCACGACCGAGGCGTTGCCGCCGTGGTGCGCGATCGAGGCGACCGTGACCACGCGAGGTGCTTCGGCCTCCAGCAGATGGGGGAGAAGGCAGGCGGTCAGGGTGTAGTGGCCGAGGTGGTTGGTGCCGAACTGAAGCTCGAAGCCGTCCTCGGTGGTGCGGTGGGTCGGGGGACGCATGACTCCGGCGTTGTTGATCAGGAGATCCAGCGGACCCTCCCATCGCTGAGCGAACTCCTTGACCGACGCCTGGGAAGAGAGGTCGAGCTTCTCCACGCGAGTGTCGCCGGACATTTTCGCTGCGGCCTGCTGGCCTGACTCGACGTTGCGTACGGCGAGAACCACGCGCGCGCCCTTGGCGGCGAGTTCCTGGGCGGTGATCAGACCGATACCCGAGTTGGCTCCCGTGACCACCGCCGTCGTTCCACTCAGGTCGGGCAGATCAGACGGTTTCCAACTCATCAGGGCTTCACATGTCTCTCAGGCGTCGTGGGATCAAACATTCCTCACGAAGTGTGCCAAATGGGGCCACGAAGTTCGCCGAATGGGGCGCCGAGGTTCGCCAAATGGGGCGGCGAAGTCAGCCCGGACACCCTGGTGGCCCCATCAGGCGAACTTCGCGTCCCCATCAGGCGAACTTCGTGAGTCAGT
>CBDTZB010000085.1:0-8384 GCA_965364795.1 uncultured Nocardioides sp. | reverse complement strand
CCAGATTGGCGGGATGTACGAAGGCGACATGTCCCGCAAGCGCAACCTGGTTGACCACGGGTTTCGGCTGCCGAGCGCGATGGACAACCGACCCCTGCGGTGGGAGGAGTTCCTCGACCGGATCGGTCAGACGATCTACCTCTCCGCGACCCCGGGCAACTACGAGTTGGACAAGGTGACAGGTCCCGACGGTGAGCCGGATGTCGTCCAGCAGATCATCCGTCCGACCGGGCTGATCGACCCCGAGGTCGTGGTCAAGCCGACCAAGGGTCAGATCGATGATCTGATCGGGGAGATTCGTGCGCGGACCGAGCGCAACGAGCGCGTTCTCGTCACGACGCTGACCAAAAAAATGTCTGAAGATCTCACCGACTACCTCCTCGACTCCGACATCCGCACCCGCTACCTCCACTCCGAGGTCGACACCCTCAAACGCCTGGAGTTGCTGCGCGATCTGCGTCTGGGTGCCTATGACGTCTTGGTCGGGATCAACCTGCTGCGAGAGGGTCTGGACCTCCCCGAGGTGTCGTTGGTGGCCATCCTGGACGCCGACAAGGAGGGCTTCTTGCGCTCGGACAAGTCCCTGATCCAAACGATCGGCCGCGCCGCTCGCAACGTGTCGGGGCAGGTGCATATGTACGCCGACCGCATCACACCGTCCATGGAACGCGCGATCGAGGAGACCAACCGGCGCCGGGAGATGCAGGTCGCCTACAACACCGAGCACGGCATCGACCCGACCCCGCTGCGCAAGAAGATCGCCGACATCACCGACATGCTGGCCCGCGAGGACGAAACCACCGAGGAGTTACTCCAAACGTGGGCCGGCACCGAAGCCAAGGGACGAGCCGGGAAGCGCCAGCCCGTGCCTGCCCTGAGCGAAGGTCTCTCGGGCAAGCACGCCAAGGGCCTCGCCGGCCTTCCGAGTTCCGAGTTGGCTCAGTTGATCCAGGATCTCAGCGAGCAGATGCGGGGGGCCGCCGCTGAGCTGCAGTTCGAACTCGCTGCCCGGTTGAGGGACGAGATTGGCGATCTCAAGAAGGAGCTGCGCCAGATGATCGAGGTGGGCGGCAACTAATAGTTGGCCGTCACTGTCCCAAATTCCCTCGCCCCTTCACAGAGAGTTGTGTGGGAAACATGATTTCAATGGTGCCCGAGCGCGGAGTCTCGTAACGTGCCCCTCAGCACCGATCTCATGGGGGTGCGCATTTCAGTGGGCGGACGAGCCCTGTGGTTTTCGTCAAAGAGCGAGAACACGTTCTATCGTGTGGTCGTCGTTGTGCATCGGGACTAGTTGGAGGGTGACTGCTGTGGGGTTCAGCCCAGTATCGATCCTTCGAGGTCCTGGCGAAGTCACCGCCATGGTCGTGCAGGTCGGCAAGGTCATCGTCACCAGACCGTTCCAGTTTCGGGAGTTCATCGAACAGGCCTGGTTCATCACGAGCGTGACGCTGGTTCCTGCCATGTTGGTCTCGATTCCGTTCGGCGCCGTCATTTCCCTCCAGGTCGGCAACTTGACCGGTCAACTGGGGGCTCAGTCCTTCGCGGGCGCGACCGCCGTTCTGGCGGTGGTGCGCGAAGCCGCCCCCATCGCTGCGGCGTTGATCATTGCGGGAGCGGCAGGGTCAGCGATCTGCTCGGATATGGGCGCGCGCAAGATCCGCGAAGAGATCGACGCGATGGAGGTGCTTGGAATCAATCCGATCGAGCGCCTGGTCGCTCCGCGTGTGCTGGCCACCATGTTTGTCGCGGTGATGATCACCGGGGTCGTGATCGCCGCCGGCATCGGTGGCGGCTACGTTCTGACCGTGCTGGTCCAGGGCGGTTCAGCCGGCGCCTTCCTCGCCTCGTTCACCGCACTTGCCACGTTGCCTGACCTGATCATCGCGTTGGTCAAGTCGCTCGTGTTCGGCTTCCTCGCCGCCGTCGTCGGTGCCTACAAGGGGCTGAACGCCGGTGGTGGTCCCAGCGGGGTCGGGCGTGCGGTCAACGAGGCCGTCATCATCGCCCTGATGTTGATCTTCTTCCTCAACGCCGTGATGACCGCGATCTACTTCCAAGTCATTCCACCTCCGGGGCTCTGATGGCCACTATCGGATCTATCGCCAGCTCGGTCACCGCCGGGCCCCGCAAGTCCCTGGAGACCTACGGCGACCAGTTGACGTTCTACGTCAAGGCTCTGTGGTGGGCTCCACGCGCTATTCGCCGCTACCCCCGGGAGATCAAGAACACCCTGGCCGACGTCGCCTTCGGCACCGGCGGGCTGACCCTGATCGCCGGTTCGACCGGCGTTATCGCCTTCCTCGCTTTCTTCTCCGGTACCGAGGTCGGTATCCAGGGGTACGCGTCGCTGAGTCAGTTGGGCGTCGCGAAGTTCACCGCCTTCATCTCCGCCTACTTCAACACCCGTGAGGTCGCACCTCTGGTGTCGTCAATCGCATTGGCGGCCACGGTCGGTTGTGGTTACACCGCCCGGTTGGGGGCAATGCGGATCTCGGAGGAGATCGACGCCCTCGAGGTGATGGGTATTCCCTCGCTCCCGTTCCTGGTCACCACGCGCATCATCGCCGCCTTCATCGCCGTGATCCCGCTCTACATCGTCGCTTTGAGTGCGTCGTACCTCTCTCCGCGGCTCATCGTGATCTACCTCTACGGACAGTCTCCAGGCACCTACGACGACGCCTTCCAGGCCTTCTTGCCGCCGATCGACATCCTCTACTCGTTCGGGAAGCTGCTCTTCTTGGCCGTAGGAATCATCTTGGTGCACTGCTACTACGGCTACACCGCGTCCGGCGGCCCTGCCGGTGTCGGCACAGCGGTAGGCCGCGCCATTCGCACAAGCATTGTGTTCACCGTGGTGGCAGATTTCTTCTTGAGCTTTGCCATCTGGGGCTCGACCACCACTGTTCGGATCACGGGGTAGCGCGCCGATGTTGGTCAATATCCACCACGACACGAAGTGGGAGCACAACAAACTGCTCCTGGCCGGGATCGTTTTCCTCACCTCGATCGTCATGCTGATCGCATTGTCGATCGCGATCTACAACAAAGCCTTCGTCACCGCCAACCTCGTCACTGTCCAGGCCGACCGAGCCGGACTTCAGTTGGGCAAGTTCGGCGACGTGCGACTCAACGGCGCTCTGGTCGGGCAGGTTCGATCGGTGGACTCGGTCAACCAGCAGGCCTCCATCACGATTGCGCTCCAGCCGGAGATCGACATCCCGGACAACGCCGAGATCGAGATCCTGCCCACCACCTTGTTCGGTCAGAAGTACATCGCTTTCGTGATGCCGGACAGCCCGTCCTCGACGCCGCTGAAGGACGGCTCGGTGATTCCCGCTGAGCGAGTCCGCACCAACGTCGAACTTAGCCAGATCCTGTCGAATCTCTTCCCACTCCTGCGTGCGGTTCGCCCTGCCGATCTCAACATGGCGCTCAACGCGCTCGACACGGCCCTGGAGGGACGTGGCGACCAGTTCGGGCAGACCCTGGTCGACCTGGGGGACTACCTCAACGTGATCGACGACAGTCTGCCGACACTGCGTGAAGACATGATCCGACTGGCCGACGTGGCCGATGCCTACGACATCGCAGCCCCCGACCTGCTGGGTGTTCTGAGAAACCTCACGGTGACCAGCAAGACCGTCACAGCCAAGCGCCAAGAACTGGACGTCTTCTTCAGCGACCTGAGTGGGTTGGCGAGGACCACGACGCGGGTCCTTAACGACAACGAGGCCAACCTGATCCGCGTGGGTGAGGTCACGGCGCCCGTCATGCGGCTCCTCGCCGTCTATTCTCCGCAGTTCCCCTGCCTGATCCGCGGAGCCGCGAACTACAAGCCGCTGCTCGCCAAGACCTTCGAGGGCAACGAGGTCAAGCAGTACATCGAGTTGGGAACGGCTCAGTACGGCCCGTACACCAAGGATGACCAACCGGTCTACGGTGAGGTGGGACATGGTCCCTGGTGCCTCGGACTGCCCAACCCTCCCGTGCCTGCGCCTCCGATCGGCCTGGACCAAGGGTCCGACATCGATGAGAACCCTCCGACGAGTCCCTTCCCGGGTAGTCGGAGCCGAACCGCCACCAACTACGTCGCGCCCGCTCCGTCGGCTGGAGTGGCCAGTGGTTACGCGGGCACCGAGGCCGAGCAACTCATCATCAATGCCCTCCTCGCCGGTGACTCCGGCCGGCCGGCAGACTCCTACGGCTCCCTCGGATCCCTGCTCTACGGCCCAGTCGTGAGGGGTGGTCTCTGATGGCCAGTCGCAAAGCAACCACAACGAAGGCCGCAGTCAAACTCGGTATCTTCTCCGTCGTGGCTCTGTTCGTCACGGGGATGCTGGCCGCCATCATGGGCAACATCGGATTCGGTGAGGGACGCGAGTACACCGCCCTGTTCACCACTGCCTCGTCCCTGGAAAAGGGTGACGATGTTCGAGTCGCGGGCGTGAGCGTCGGTGAGGTCAAGAGCGTCAAACCCTATGAGCGGGCGAACGCCATCATCACGTTCCGGGTGAAGTCAGACGTGCCGCTAACCACGGCATCGCGCGCCGAAATTCGTTTCTTGAACCTCGTGGGAGACCGCTACCTCGCCCTAGAGCAGGGTGCCGACAACGGCGCCGAACCACTGACCCCCGATGACGTGTTGCCGATGAGTCAGACGACACCGGCGCTGGACCTGACGACTTTGTTCAGTGGGTTCAAGCCGCTCTTCCAGGCTCTGCAGCCCGAACAGGTCAACGAACTGTCGCTCAACCTGGTGCAGGTGCTTCAGGGCGAAGGGGGGACGGTCAAAGGACTGCTGAACAAGACGGCGTCGTTGACCACGACGTTGGCCAACCGCGATCAGCTGATCGGCGAGGTCGTGGATAACCTGACCACCACCCTGGACACTGTGGACAGCCGATCGGCCCAGGTCACCGAACTCGTCGTCGAGTTGCGCGACTTCATGAAGGACCTTGCCCGCGACCGCAACGCCATCGGCTCATCGCTGGAGAGCATCTCCGACCTCACGGTTGTCGTCTCCGACCTGTTGCAGGACGGCCGTCCGCTGTTGAAGAACGACATCACGGAGTTGCGCAGGCTCTCCTCCCTGTTGAACAAGAAGCAGAACCAAAAGTTGGTCGTAGAGCTCCTCGACCGTCTGCCCGAATCGATGACCGATCAGACCCGCACCGGCACCTACGGCAGTTGGTACAACTACTACATCTGCGGGTTCTCCGGTGAAATCGTGCTGCCGCAGATCAGCGGAATCCCGCTGCCGGTGCTTACGGCTCTCCAGACCCAACTGAGCAAGATCAACTTCCGCTCCACTGCTCCGAGGTGTAACACATGAAGCGCTACACCGATGGCCAGATCATCCGCATGGGCGCGATGACCATGATGGTGATGCTCGTCATCGTCGCCGCCACCTTCAACCTCTCCAAGTTCCCTGGTTTCCGTGGCACCTCCTACACCGCGGAGTTCACCGACGCGGGCGGCGTGCGGGTAGGCAACATCGTCCAGATCGCTGGTCGCCGAGTGGGCCGGGTCCAGGACCTCTCCTTGAAAAAAGACACCGTCACGGTGAAGTTCGAGGTCGATGGCGGGGTCGAGTTCGGCCCTGAGTCGGGGGCCTCGGTCGAGGTGTTGAACCTTCTGGGCGAGAAGTATCTCGAGATCATCCCCGCGGGCGAGGGCCAACTCGATCCGAAGACTCCGATCCCCACCGACCGCACCGAGTCGGCGTACGACATCGTCGGCGTCTTCGGAGACCTGACGACAACGACCGAGGACATCGAGAAGGAGAACCTCGTCGAGGCCCTCGACGTCGTGTCGGACACTTTGAACACCGCTGCCCCTGAGATCCAGGCCAGTTTCGATGGCCTGGCCAGGCTGTCCGAAACCATCTCTTCGCGCGACTCCGAGATCCGAGGGCTGTTGTCCAGCTCCAAGGAGGTCAGCACCCTGCTGGCCGCGCGTAGCACCGACCTGGTGCAACTCATGGACAGTAGCGACCTGGTGTTCCAGGAAGTTCAGAAGCGTAAGGACGCGATTCACCGACTACTCGTCAACGCGCGACGTCTTGCCACCGAGTTGCGTGGTGTCGCCACGGACAACCAGGCCCAGATCGGTCCTGCGCTGAAGGAGATCGACACCTTGACCTCTCTGTTGATCCGCAAGGAGAAGGAACTCAAGGCGACCTTGAACGCCTTCGGGCCCTACGCCAGCATCTTGGGCAACATCATCGGTACCGGTCCATGGTTCGACGCCTACGCCGTCAACCTTGCTTCGATCCCGACCGGCGAGTTCGTTCCGGCGCCGCCGCGATGAAGGGCCTAGCGAGCGTGCTGAACAGCAAGGTCGTCGGCGCCTTCCTTGCTGTCGTCCTAGCGGTCGGCGTCCTGGTCACCTTCGGAGATGACAAGAACGTCAAGACGGTGACCGCGCACTTCCCGCGCGCAGTGAGCATCTATCAGGGCTCAGATGTTCGGATCCTCGGTGTCAACGTCGGGACTGTGACTGCAGTGGTCCCTGAGGGCAATTCGGTGCGGATCGAGATGGAGTACGACGACAAGTACGACGTCCCCGCCGAGGCGAACGCCGCGATCATCACTCCCACGCTGGTCTCGGATCGGTTCGTCCAGTTGGGCCCCGCCTACACCGAGGGGCCGGTGCTGGCCGACGGAGCCGACATCGCCCTGGCGGACACCGGTGTGCCCGTGGAACTGGACCGCATCTACACCGCTCTACGCGACCTAGCCGTCACACTGGGCCCCAATGGGATCAACAAGAACGGCACCCTGAACAACACCTTGCGGGCCGGCGCCAAGACCCTGAAGGGGAACGGAGCCCGAGGTAATCAGATGTTGCGGAACCTCTCCCAGGCTGCGGTCACCTTCGGGCAGGGGAGCGGAGACCTTTTCGAGACCGTGACCCAACTGGCGGAGTTCAGCACCACCTTGGCCGAGAACGACGAGATCGTGCGGGCCTTCATGCAAGACCTGGCTGGAGTCTCGGAGCAGTTGGCCGGCGAACGTGACGAACTCCAGGCGGCGCTCGCCTCGCTGGCTGACGCCGTCGGCACGGTGCAGGCGTTCGTCCAGAACAACCGCAAGGCCCTCGTGACCGATGTGGAGAAGTTGACCCGTGTGGTGAAGAACATCAACTCCGAGCGCGAGAGCCTCGACACTGCTCTGATGACGGCACCGGTGGCCATCGGCAACCTGACGCTGGCGTTCAACAACGAGTCGGGGTCGATCGGTTCGCGTCTTGGCGTGGAGGGCAACATCGCCGATATCGATGGCTTCCTGTGCACCATCGTGCAGCAGACTCAGATTCCGGCCGTCGGCAAGGATTTGGCCTGCGACATCTTCACCCAGGTACTTGCAGCCTCGGAGGGCGGCGGAGGCTCCGGCCTCCCCATCCCCTTCAAACAGCGTCAGCCCACGTTGGGTGAGGCTGTTCCGGCGGCGATTGAGACCCAAGAACAGTTCGCCTCCGGCGTCAACAACACCCTCGAGGGTCTGCTGGGAGGCACTCCATGAGTCTTCTCAAGAAACAGCGCAGCGCCTCGCGTTTGACTTCGGTCGTAGGCCTCGCCATCGCAGGGGTTCTAGTTCTCAGTGGCTGTGAATTCAACGGGGCCTATGACCTGCCACTGCCCGGCTCACCGGTGGGCGAGGACAACTCCTATGAAGTCACCGCTGAGTTCACCGACATTCTCAATGTGGTGCCGCGTTCGCCGGTGTTCGTCGATGATGTGACCGTGGGCGAGGTGACCGATGTCGAGCGCATCGGCTGGAACGCCAAGGTCACCATGCGCGTTCGCGATGACGTTGAGCTCCCGGACAATGTGATTGCGGATATCCGTCAGGTCAGTCTTCTTGGTGAGAAGTACGTCGCTCTCGAAGCACCGACCGGTGTGCCGCCCGTGGGACGCCTCGGTGAGGGCGACACCATCAAGTTGGAGGCCACGGGACGCAATCCGGAGGTCGAGGAAGTGCTCGGCGCGCTCTCCTTTCTCCTCAGCGGTGGGGGAGTCGCTCAGCTCGGCACCATCGTCGAGGAGTTGAACCAGGTGATGAGCGGCCGCACCAACGAGTTACGAGCGCTGCTCGGCTCGCTAGAGAGCGTGGTCGGCGTCCTCGACGATCAGAAGGGCGACATCATTCGCGCCCTGGAGTCGTTGAACAGTTTGACCTCGACCCTCAACGCCGAGCGCAACACCATCACCGCGGCTCTGGACGCCACGGGTCCCGCGATCAAGGTGTTAGGAGATCAGGAGACCGAACTCGTGCAGATGCTGGTGGCTCTCGACCGCCTCGGCGTAGTGGGCACCAGGGTTATCGACGCGAGCCGGAGGGATCTCCTGGCGACTCTGCGTGACCTGCGGCCGGTCTTGA
>CBDTZB010000084.1:0-8387 GCA_965364795.1 uncultured Nocardioides sp. | reverse complement strand
CGAGGGCGACCGAGGTGGACTCGTGGCACATGTTCGAGCAGTCGGGGAGGTTGTTGGTCCCGAAGGCGCGGACGAAGAGTTGGTAGACGAAGGCAGCCTCGTTGGAGGTCTTTCCGGAGGTGTAGAACACCGCTTCGTCGGGTGAGGCGAGCCCGTTGAGGTGCTCGGCCATCAGCCCGTAAGCGTCCTCCCAGGAGATGGGTTCGTAGTGAGTGGCGCCGCGCCGCAGCACCATTGGCTCGATGATGCGGCCCTGCTGCCCGAGCCAGTAGTCGGTGTGTTCGCGCAGGTGCGAGACGGGGATCGCGGCGAAGAATTCGCGTCCGATGGTGCGGGTCGTGGCTTCCTCGGCCACCGCCTTGGCGCCGTTCTCACAGAACTCAGCCGCCTTGCGATCCCCCGGTTCGGGGTCGGGCCAGGCACAGCCCTGACAGTCGAACCCGTCGGCTTGGTTGAGTTTGGTCAGAGTCCGCGCGGTCCGCAGCGGTCCCATCTGCTCGATCGAGCGCTTCAGCGCCACCGCGACACCCGTCAGCCCGGCCGCCGCATGGGACTCACCGCCCACCTTCAGGTCCGCCTCGTCAATGTCGTCGATGTCGTGACCGTGGCCGCCCGGGGATGTCATGTGGCCATCCTCACCCGCAGGGGTCTGCGGGTCCACCGCAGCCCGCAATCCGCATTAGTCCTTCGCTGGGTGGCCGTTCGACGCGGCCCAGGTCCAGGCGTACGCCGGGTCCTCGCAGGACAGGCCGGCCTCCCCCAGGTCGAGCGGAGCAAACGTGTCGACCATGACCGCCGACTCGGCGAAGAACTCCACCCCGAGCGAAGCCTCGATCGCGGACGGTTGCGGCCCGTGGGCCAGCCCACCCGGGTGGAGCGAGATCGAACCGAGCGCGATCCCCGACCCCTTGCGGGCTTCGTAGTCACCGCCGACGTAGAACATCACCTCATCGGAGTCGACGTTGGAGTGGAAGTAGGGAACCGGCACCGACAGCGAGTGGTAGTCGACCTTGCGCGGCAGGAAGTTGCAGATCACGAAGTTCCAGCCTTCGAAGACCTGGTGGACCGGCGGCGGTTGGTGCACCTTGCCGGTGATCGGCATGTAGTCCTCGATGTTGAACGTGTAGGGATAGAGGCAGCCGTCCCAACCAACCACGTCGAAGGGGTGGGTGGCGTAGGTCAGCCGGGTGCCGAGAAGTTGACCGTTGGCGCGGTGCTTGACCAGGACGTCGACCTGTTCATTGATCGAGCCGGTCGAGATCGCTTCACCGGGCCCGTGCAGGTCCCGCTCGCAGTACGGCGCATGCTCGAGGAGTTGCCCGTAGCGGGAGAGGTAGCGCTTGGGTGGAGCGATGTGGCCGTTGCCCTCGATGACGTAGAGCCTCGATTCGTCCGAGGGGACCCACCGGTGAGTGGTGGCGCGCGGGATCAGGACGTAGTCGCCAGCACGGTAGGGCAGGACACCGAAGACCGTCTCGACCACCCCGTGACCGGCCTCGACGAACACGCACTCGTCACCGATGGCGTTGCGGTAGAGCGGTGAGGCGCTTGCCGCTGCGACCACATAGGAGATCCGTACGTCGTTGTTGGCCAGCAGCAGGCGACGACCGGCGACCGCGTCGCCGCCTGTGGTCAGCGCCGGCAGTCTCAGGTGGCGGGGCTTGAGCGGGTGGTTGGGCGTCCGGCTCTGATCGGGCAGTTCCCAGACCTCAGAGGCGACGATGGCCGAGGGAACGCCGCGGTGGTAGAGCAAGGAGGAGTCCGAGGAGAAACCCTCCTCCCCCATCAGCTCCTCGTAGTAGAGGTTGTCGTCGGCGTCGCGGTGTTGGGTATGGCGGTGGCGCGGCACGAGCCCCACCTGACGGTAGTAAGGCATCGGCCCTCCAAGGCGATCTCAACGATTCCGTTTATCGGACACCTGGTCCGCTATTCGACGGACTGTTACCGTACCCCGCATGCTGACTTCTGGGAATGCATGGACGGGACTGATCGATGACGCTGCGATCTTTCCCCCGGGCAACGCCGAACTCGGCGCCGCGATCGCGACGTACACCGACCGCGAAGAGGAGGTCGCGCGGCTGGTGCGCAGCTTCGTGGTCCGCGATGTCGATCTCCCCGCACTCGCCGGGTTCACCGCGCCGGTGTCGATCGTGCTGACCGGTGGCGCCGGTCAGGTCGACGGCGCCCTGCGCCAGGCCGCCAAGCTGGATCTCGCAGTGGTCGGACTCGAAACGGCGCTGCGCGACCTCGACGACCTCGCTGGCAACGCCCGCCGGGTCACCACGTCCATCGAGAACGCCGAAGCCGAGGGGCTGCTGCTGCCCACCACCGAGGTGTACGTCGAGATGCCGGCCACGCAGGCCAACTACGGCTGGCTTGCGGCAGCCGATGAGGTCGCGGCTATCGAGTTGCGGATGAAGTTCCGCACCGGCGGCCTCGATGCCACTGCCGTCCCGAGCCCGACCATGTTGGGCTCCTGGATCGACGCCGCCCTGGATCGCGAGACCCCCTTCAAGTGCACCGCGGGGCTGCACCAGGCGGTGCGCCACACCAACGGGGAGGGATGGGAGGAGCACGGGTTCCTCAATGTGCTGCTCGCCACGCTGTTGCTGTTCGACGGCGATCCGCGCGGTGCGTCGGTGCTCGCGGAACGCGACGCCGCCACGCTCCTCGGAGTTGCTGAGGATCAGGAGCTGGAACGTGCCCGACGCTGGTTCACCTCCCTCGGCTCGTGCTCGGTGACCGAGCCCTACGCCGAGCTCGTGACGCTGGGATTGATCGAGTCATGAGCGGTTTCGGGCTCGACCACCTTCCCTACGGCGTCTTCTCCGTCGACGGCGAGACACCGCGCGTGGGGGTTCGCCTTGAGGACCGGGTCCTCGACCTGGCCGCCGCGACCGACCGACCTGAGTTCGCCAGCCCCTCGTTGAATGCCTTCCTCGCCGCCGGACCCGAGGTGTGGGCCTCGGCCCGGGCCGAGGTACGCGCCCTGGCCGAGGGCGACGGACCGTCGTACGCGCTGGCGAAGGTGAGCCTGCACCTTCCGTTCGAGGTTGCCGACTACGTCGACTTCTACGCCTCCGAGCACCATGCCTCCAACGTGGGGCGCATCTTCCGGCCCGACGGGGAGCCGCTTCTGCCGAACTGGAAGCACCTGCCCGTGGGCTACCACGGTCGCTCCGGAACGGTCCTGCCCAGCGGTACGCCGATCCGGCGGCCGAGCGGTCAACGGGTGGCCTCGCCGGGCAGCGCTCCGACGTACGGACCAAGTCAGCGGCTCGACATCGAGGCCGAGCTCGGCTTCGTGGTCGGCGTCCCCTCTCACCTGGGCGAGCCGGTGCCCCATGACGACTTCGGCGCCCACGTGTTCGGCGTGGTCGGGCTCAACGACTGGTCGGCGCGCGACGTTCAGGCCTGGGAGTACGTCCCGCTCGGGCCCTTCCTGGGCAAGTCCTTCGCGACGTCCATCTCGCACTGGGTAACACCCATGGCTGCGCTGGACGAGGCCTGGACCGACCTGCCGGGTCAGGATCCGACGCCGCTGCCCTACCTGCTGCCGCAGGCCGGTGCACCGCGCGGTCTCGACATCTCCGTGGAGGTGATCCTGAACGGCGAGGTGATCAGCCGTCCGGAGTACTCCACGATGTACTGGTCCCCCGCTCAGATGCTCGCTCACCTGACGGCCAACGGCGCCTCGGTCCGCACCGGCGACCTCTACGCCTCCGGCACCATCAGCGGACCCCAACCGGAGCAGCGCGGCTGCCTGCTCGAGTTGACCTGGGGCGGGCGGGACGAGATCACGGGCAGCTTCGGCACCCGCACCTACCTTGAGGACGGCGACGAGGTGGCTCTGCGCTACTCCGCCCCCGGCCCGGGCGATGCCCGCATCACCCTCGGCGAGGTCGTGGGTCGCGTCGTCCCGTAAGGGGTCGGTGGCTTCGTTACTGACCGTCGTTGCTACTACGACAGTCAGTAACATGCAGCCATGGGTCTACTAACTCCAATCGCTATCCGCGTCGGCGCCATCTCCTGGATGCCGAAACTGCTCCCGCAGATCGTGTGGGTCGACAAGCGACTCCAGGGTGCGACCAAGGGCCGGGTCACGGTCCTGGATGTGGCCGGCCTGCCGAACCTCGCGCTCACCGTCGCTGGCCGCAAGAGCGGCATCCCGCGCACCACGCCGCTGCTGTGCGTGCCGCACGACGGCGGCTGGCTGGTCGCCGGGTCCAACTTCGGCGGCGACAAGATGCCGGTGTGGGTCAACAACCTGCGCGCGGCCGACACCGCGAAGGTGCGCTTCAACGCCCTGACGACCACGGTCACCGCCCGAGAGATCGAGGGCGAGGAGCGGGCCAAGATGTGGAAGGTGATGGTGCGCACCTGGCCCAACTTCGAGAAGTACGAGGAGCGCACGGACCGCAAGATTCCCGTCTTCTACCTCGAGCCCGCCAACTAGTTCGCCTGCTCGATGGTCTTCGGTCAGCATCCCGAACCGGGCCATGTCATCGCGCACCTGAGCGATGTGCATCTTTTGGCCGACGGCGGGTTGCAGTACGACACCATCGATCCTGCCGTCGGGTTGGTCCAGATCCTCGAGCGACTCTCCCGGATCACCCCGAGTCCCCACGCCCTGGTCTTCACCGGCGACCTCGCCGACCGGTCCGAGCCCGCGGCGTACGCCCGCCTGCGTGAGCTGGTGGAGCCGGCGGCCGCGGCCATGGGCGCGGAAGTGGTCTGGGTGATGGGCAATCACGACGAGCGGGCGGACTACTCCCTGGGACTGTTCGGAGTCGCGTCCGACGCACCGCAAGATCGGGCCTACGACGTCAACGGACTGCGCATCATCGCCCTCGACACCACCGTCCCCGGCTACCACCACGGCGACGTCAGCGCGGCACAACTGGAATGGTTGCGAGGGCAACTTGCCGAACCCGCTCCACACGGCACGGTGCTGGCCCTGCACCACCCGCCGATCCCGCTGCCGATGCTGCCCGCCGCGGAGATCATCGAGCTCGCCGACCAACACCTGCTCGCCAAGGTCGTCCAAGGCAGCGACATCCGGGTCGTCATCGGTGGCCACTTCCACTACTCGAGCTACTCCACCTTCGCCGGCGTACCGGTCAGCGTGGCGTCAGCCAGTTGCTACACCTGCGACCCTGCGCCCCTGGACCGCTACGTGTCCGGCGTCGACGGGGGCCAGGCCTTCACGATGATGCACGTGTACGCCGACCGGATCGTCCACACCGTCGTACCGCTCCACGACTCCCCAGAGGTCAGCGGTTTCCCTTCCGAGGCGGCCGCGCTGCTGCTGGCCCTCAGCCCGGAGGAGCGCCGCGAGGAGGTATCCAAGAAGGACTCAGCCTTCAACACCCGGACCGACGATTCCGAAATCCCCGGCCTGTAGCCAGCTTGTAACTGACTGTTACTCCATCTGGCATGCGCGTATAGCCGCATGCCAGAGCACGTAACAGTCAGTTACAAGGGGGCATCGGAGGCGAGGGCACGAAATGAACGAAGCCCTCTTCCGGATCGCGGTTGAGGGCTTCGGTGGCAGGTGTTGGATTCGAACCAACGAAGTCGATGACGGCTGATTTACAGTCAGCTCCCTTTGGCCGCTCGGGCAACCTGCCAGGTTGTTGTCGACCCGCCATCTGCCTGGGCGTTTGGCGGAAGGACAACGAGGCGAAACAATAGCGCAGCACCACCCGCAGACGAAAAGCAGATACTCACCAGCCGCCGACCAGCCGCACCAGCTAGGGGACCAAACTCATGGCCGACTCCTCCTTCGACATCGTCAGCAAGATCGACCGCCAGGAGGTCGACAACGCTCTGGGCCAGACCGCCCGCGAGATTGCGACCCGCTTCGACTTCAAGGGCACCGGCGCCACGATCGAGTGGCAGGGCGAGGACGCCATCGAGATCACCGCCTCCGCCGATGACCGCGCCAGCGCCGTTCTGGACGTTTTTCAGACCAAGATCATCAAGCGCGACGTGAGCCTGAAGGTCCTCGACGCCTCGGAGCCCCGCCCGTCTGGCCAGCAGTCCAAGATCACCATCACGCTGAAGGAGGGCATCAAGGCCGAGGACGCGAAGAAGATCACCAAGCTGATCCGCGACGAAGGCCCCAAGGGCGTCAAGGCTCAGATCCAGGGTGACGAACTGCGCGTCTCCTCCAAGAAGCGCGACGACCTGCAGGCCGTCATCGCCCTAGTGAACAGCCAGGACCTCGACTTCGCGGTGCAGTTCACCAACCGCCGCTGACTGCTTCGGAACGCAGAACTTTCACGAACCCCTACGACACCGCCGTCAGGCGGGCGCCGCATCGCACGTGATGGTGCGGATGTCAGCAGCGAGCCAATCCACCACGCTGGGCATGTTGCCCGACAGCGTCGTGGCATCGGCTTCGAGGCCAGACTCGGACAGGATCTTCGAGCAACGCTGAGTGCGGAGGTCTCGCAGGGCGTCCACGCCGGGATAGTCACCGTCTTGGGGCACTTGGAAGGAGCCGATCGACATCAACGCATCGGCCTCGGAGCATTGGGCGGAACGGACAACGTAGAAGCTGCCTTCGACGAGCCGGAAACAGTCCCCGGGGTTCAGATCGATCGCGGCCACGTAGTCGCCCAGCACGTCCGCGGGAGCGGTGTCGATGAGGGACCCGGTCAGAACGTCGTCCGGCGACATCGCGATGTAGCAGTCGAACGGTTCCTCCAGGGTTGCACCGGCCACCGCAGCGGGAGGCTTCCCCATGGTGAGGTACTCAGGGAGTACGTCGACTCCGAGCGTTGAGGCGGCCACCGATCGGCAGATTCTCGAAACAACTGATTCGGCAGCAGCCTCATCGTCCGGTAGCGCCTTCGTGGGCGGGTTGCCCTGCCCAACGAACTGCGCGTTGTGGGGCGCGTCGCAGTCGACCTCTACGCCCTCGGTTGATCCTTCGGGAATCGTCAAGCAGTAGTCATCGACCGAAGTGGGCTGCCCCGTATCCGCGGGCCCCGCGAGACAGATCACCGTCGTCTGACCCAGCGCTTCCCAACTGCGTTGGGTCGGGTAGGTGAACGTCACGTCAGTCTGGTCGGCTGCTACTTGCGATGACTCGGCCAGTTCAACGCACCCTGCGCCCCCGTCCTGCGAGACTGCATCGGGACCCGGGTAGTCGCCGTCCAACTCGACGCTGCCCAGCACTTTGTTGGTGCCCTCGTCGCACCCGGCCGGAGTCACGATGTCGAAGCTGTCCCCTTCGGGGTCAGCGAAGGTAAAACAGTCTCCAACCGACAGCGACCCGATCTCCGCGTGCTCCCCGAGCGCTTCCTCCACACCGCGGTCGCCGATCGATTGCGTCAGGACATCCTCGGCCCGCGACCAGGCCCAGCATTCGATCTCATCCTCGTAGGTCTCGCCCGGCTCCGCGTCGGTGACGTAGGCGACGTCCATCCCGAAGGTGTCCAGCGAACCATCGATGAGGTCGCGCACGGGCTCGGCGCAGGACCTGACCAGATCGAAGTCCGTGTAGACCTCGGCTGCGTCGCTGCCTTGAACGTCGACAGGCTCGGGAACCTCGCCCGGACCTGAGACCACGCCGGCGAATTCGCCGTCGTGCGGCTCCGCGCAGTCGACGTCGGTGAAGGATCCGTCAGCTTGCGCGACACCACACCGCGCCTCGGACGTCGGCTGCGGACCGGAATCACCCGCTGCGTTGTCGGCGGAACCGCAGGCGCTGAGAAGCACGGCGCTGAGCGCGAGCGCGGCGATGGAGGACAACGGTCTGGGCGATCCCATCTAGAGACACTACCAACGCCGGGTCTCAACGTGGGTGGCGTTGATGGGGCGAGAGGCCAAGGAGCGGTTCCGCGGGAGGTTCTATGCTCGTCCCTCAGCCTCCGCGTCGGCGGCGGTCGAGGCCGGAAGGACCGATGAACCCCACCGCCAGCGCCATCATCAACGCAGCCCTCGAGGACGTCTGGGCGATCATGCTCGACACCGAGCGGTACGCCGAGTGGAACCCTTTCGTCGAGCGTGCGGAGACTGCTTCGCCACCTCAGGTGGGCAGCCCGATCGTGCTGCACGTGCGATGGGCCAATCAGTCGACCACTCGGTCCCCCGAGCGGATCAGCGCCATCGAGTCGCCCTCCACGATCGACGGCACCACCACGGCGCGGCTCTCCTACGTCTATGAGGGCCTTCCCGCGAAACTCGGCCTGGTTCGGGGCACCCGGCATCAACGACTGCGTCAGGAGTCGGGCGGCCCCACGACGTACGACACGGTCGAAGAGTTCTCCGGGCCGCTGGTCCGGCTGGCCGGTCTGGATCGGGTGACCGACGGCTTTCGTCGCCATGCCGAGGCGCTCAAGGCGCGCGCCGAATCCTTGAATCCTTGACCCAGCACC
>CBDTZB010000083.1:0-8391 GCA_965364795.1 uncultured Nocardioides sp. | reverse complement strand
ATCTTCATCAGCCAGAACCCCGGGTTGGAGAGCCGCTTCCGGACCACTATCGACTTTGCCGACTACTCCGACGACGAACTGGCCAAGATCTTCGAGTTGATGGCCAGCGGTGCCGAGTACGACGTCGACGATGACGTGCGCGAGCGGGTGCGGTCGTTGTTGAGGGACGTAACGCGAGGATCGACCTTCGGCAACGCCCGCTACGTGCGCAACCTGCTTGAAGCAGCCATCGGGCATCATGCGTGGCGACTGCGTGAGATCGAGCAGCCGACCCTCGCCGAGCTGCGCACGCTGACTGCGGCGGACCTTGACCCAGTGGTGTCGGCGGACCCTGAGATGGTTGAACCCCAGGGAATCTGGGAAGAACAACTCGTGGACGAGCAGTCCGAGCCCATCGAAACCCCTGAGGAGTCTCCATGACGCAGAGCCAGGCGGTTGCGATGGCGCCGGTGGCTGCTCCAGCACTGCCCGACGCCCTCGGGCAGACCGGCAGCGGAGACGTAGAGGACGTGCCGGCGCTGTTGAACCGTTGGCAGGCGATGGCAGTCGGCCTCTGTCTGGTGTTCGGGTTGCTGGTCGCGCTCCTCCAGGGACTGGGCTGGCAGGCCAACGGCAAGGCGGCCGACAACACCGAACAACTCGTCCGGGTCCAGGAGATCCAGTCCTCGTTGTTCCGGGCTGACGCGCTGGCGGCCAACGCCTTCCTAGTCGGCGGACTCGAACCCGCCGAGCAACGAGCCGAGTACGACGCGGCCCTCGAGCGCGTCCTGCGCCTCATCGCAGCCGCCGCTGACGCACAACCGGCTGACCGCGATGCCTTGGCCGAACTCAACGTCCAGGTGGCGGCCTACGCCACCGACGTCGCTCAGGCACGCGACGGGAACAGGCTGGGTCTACCGGTGGGGGCGTCGTACCTCACCGTCGCGGGGGAGCGTCTGCGCAACGATGCGCTTCCGATCGTGGCCGCCTTGGTCGACGCGAATGCCGACCGCGCCGACGACGAGTTCGGCGGGCAGCACCCTCTGTGGATTCTGCTGATCGGGCTGGCTGCTCTCGGTGGCCTCTGGTGGATCAACCGGGAGTTGGCTCGACGTTTCCGACGCCGCTTCAACGTCGGAGTCGCCCTCGCCGCCGCGGGAGTGCTGGTGGTCACGGTGGTGGCCGCAGGCTTCGCCGCACAGCGTTCGTCGAGCAACTCCGACATCCAGGACGGCGCCTACGCTGCGGCGGTTGCGGAGGCCACCGCTCGCACGGCCGCCAACGACGCCAAGGCCAACGAAAGCCGTCGTCTGATCCAGCGGGGCTCAGGGCAGGGGTTCGAGGATGCGTGGGCCGTCGCGCTGGGGGTGGTCGAGGAGAACGTTTCTGATCAGACCGAGATCCTGTGGGACGACTACGTGGCCGAGCATCGGTTGATCGTCGAGACAGACGAAGCCGGCGACTGGGACGATGCTGTCGCGGCAGCGACAACGGTGGACGGCGGATCGACCCTCGCGCTGAATCACTACGACACGGCCGCCCAGAAGGTCGTTGATCAGAACTCCGCCGAGGCCACCGACGGGCTTCGATCGGGCGGGGCCCTCGCCGTCGCGCTGATGGTGTTGACCCTCCTGGTCGCGGTGATCGCTGCGGTGTTGGCCACCTGGGGCATCAATGAGCGTCGCAAGGAGTACTCATGAAGTTGCTTGTCGCCCTGGCCCTGACCGCGGCCCTCACCGCGTGTGGCTACGAGCCGACCCCGGTGCCCGTCCCGGAGGCGGCACCCTCTGCCACACCCGGTGAGCCCAGCGTCGCCCCCGAGTGCGGTGACGCGACCGCCACCTATCCGGCGTCGAAGAACACCAAGGGCACCGCGGTCGCCCGGATCCTCAAGCGGCAACGGCTGGTCGTCGGGGTCTCGGCGGACACCTACCTGCTGGCGTCGCGGAACCCCATCGCCGGCAGGATCGAAGGCTTCGATATTGACATGGTCAACGCCGTGGCCGAAGCACTGTTCGGCAACAAGGGTCAGAGCAAGGTGACGCTTCGAGTCATCACTGCTGCCGACCGGATCCCGGTCCTGCAGGAGGGCGAGGTCGACCTGGTCGTGCGCAACATGACCATCAACTGCTCGCGGTGGGAGGACATCGCTTTTTCCAACGAGTACTACCGCTCGGGACAGAAGGTTCTGGTGCGTAAGGACCTGGCCGACGACGGAGTCGACAGCCCCGAGGAGTTGGCGGGGCTTCGAGTCTGCGCTCCGGCGAACACCACCAGCCTCGAGAACATCCGCACCGCCTCACCGGCCGCGGTGTTGGTGCCAGCCTCCAACCACACGGGTTGTCTGGTGAAGTTGCAGCAGGGGAAGATCGACGCCATCACCGGGGACGACACCGTGCTCGCGGGCCTCGCCGCCCAGGACCCCTATGCAGTGGTTCCTCCCCAGGAGGCGTTCACCGCTGAGCCCTACGGCATCGGCGCCAATGCCGCCGACGTAGACCTCGTTCGCTTCCTCAACTCCGTGCTGGAGGAGGAGCGGGCCAACGGTGGCTGGCAACAGAGCTATCAGCGGTGGCTCGGACCCCTACTCAACGTCCCTGGTGAACAACCGGCCCCCAACTACACCCGTCCGCTGCCGACGTCATGAAGGCTCCGGTCGCCCCAGGGAGGCTGGGGGTCGCCCTGCCGCCCGACCAGATCCAGACGTATCTCGGAGAACTCGACGAGTGGATCCGCGGCCGCAAGGTGGAGCTTGACGATCTGGACAGCGCTGCGCTCCTGGCCAACCGCGGCGGGTCTGTCGCCGGCGACATGATGCTTTCGTTGGCGCTGTGGAAGGCGGTCTCGGAGCGCTACCAACTGCTCAACGCCACCTGGGACGGTGGCCGGGTTCTGCAGAAGGAGCGTGAGCGGATCTCGGCCCTGATCTGGGGACGCTTGGACGGCGCCAGCGACCTGCCGGGGGGCTTGGCCGTCTCGGTGCCCGAAGCGTGCCGGCTGGCCGATGCGCTCGTGGGGCAGTTGCGCATCACGCTGTCCCTGGTGCCCGGAGCCGACGCAGCGGCCGCACGGATTCGGGAGTTGCGGGCTCAGTTGGAGCGGCTGCGCGATCAGATCGCTCTCGAACCCGCGACGATGCGCGGCGGACACGAGCGCCAGTGGGACGGATTGCGTCAACGTCTGGCGGAGGCCGCAGAGAAGGCAGGCCGAGGCGCCGACGTCGCCGGTCTTCTCGGCCCGATCGAGATCGAAGCAGCCACCTTCGAACGCGACCTCATCGTGGGCAACGCCCAGCGTCGCGATGCCCTCGACCAGTTACGCAGCGCCCGGGAGTTACGGGCCGACCTGGAGGGTCGAGAAGAGGCCCTGGAACGGCTGGCCGATCAGTGCGTACGCACCGTGGACCCGGCTCCGCGCAACGCGGTCCCGGACGTCGATGCCCTGGGGCCGATACCCAACACCCCGGACGCGATCGGTCCCTATCTGCAGCGCCTGGGCCGGGTCTCCGAGGCCCTCACCTTCGCCCAACACAAGTACGCCGACGCCCTGGCCGAGCACACCGATCTGGTGGCTCTGCTGGACCTCTATGTCGCGAAGGCCCGCGCTCTCGGGGTCGCCGACCGGACAGACTTGGCCGACAGCGAGCGTCAGGCTCGCGCGGTGCTCGACCGTCGGCCCACACCCATGGCGGTGGCCCGACAGCTCGTGTTGACCTATCAGTCCTGGCTGACCCAGATCGACTCCACTCCATCGATAGTCACCCCCGATCGCGCGCAGGAGTCCTCATGACGTGTGCCCAACCCGGTTGCCCCGGATCGATCCTCGACGGCTACTGCGACACCTGCGGGATGGCCCCGGCCAGCGGAGCCGCGATGACACCTGCACGAGCGGGAACGTCCACTGCGACCTCGCCCGGGCTTGCCCCAGCGCGCCCGGCTTCGCCAAGCGGAAGCTCCGGATCGTGCGGGGCCCCAGGTTGCAGCGGATCGATCCTCGATGGCTACTGCGATGTGTGCGGGTCCCCCGGCAGCGGGGGAGCGGTCACGGCCGCCGACACCGCGGTGGTCGAGGAGACTCCCGGTGCCGCGCCCACTGGTGCCAGCCCTCTTGAGGCGGCCGAGGTGTCCGTAGCCACCTCATCGATGAACGTTCAGTCTGCGGCGATCGGGTCGAAGCGGGCCGCTCAGTCCGGCACGGCCGCGACCCGGCGCACTCGGTCGAGCTCGCAGCGGATGCGCGCCGCACGCTTGGGTGCAGGGTTGACCCGGGTCCCGCCAGCTCCACCGGTGGACGCGGCCGGGGCGATCAACCCGAATCCGGTCGTGCCGGAGAACAAGCGTTCCTGTTCTAAGTGCGGCACCGCTATCGGCCGTGGTCGCAACGGGCAGCCCGGCCGAGCCGAGGGGTTCTGCCCCCAGTGCGGCCAAGAGTTCAGCTTCACCCCGAAACTGGTCAAGGGAGACCTCATCGCCGGCCAGTACGCCGTGGCTGGCGCGTTGGCCCACGGAGGGCTCGGCTGGATCTACCTGGCTCAGGACAAGAACGTCTCCGACCGCTGGGTGGTGCTCAAGGGTCTGCTCAACTCCGGTGACCCGGATGCGTTGGCCGCCGCGATCGCCGAGCAGCAGTTCCTGGCCCAGGTCGAGCACCCGCTGATCGTCGAGATCTACAACTTCGTCACCCACGAGGGTGCTGGCTACATCGTGATGGAGTACGTCGGCGGCAAGTCGATCAAGCAGATCCTGAAGAAGAGGATGGCTGACAACGGGGGTGCCTACAACCCGCTACCGGTCGATCAGGCCCTGGCCTACCTCCTCGAGGTGCTGCCGGCCTTCCAGTACCTCCACGACCTCGGACTGGTCTACTGCGACTTCAAGCCGGACAACTTGATCCAGATCGGCGACGCCATCAAACTCATCGATCTCGGCGGCGTGCGACGGATCGACGACGACGAGTCAGCGATCTACGGCACGGTGGGCTACCAGGCTCCCGAAGTGGCCGAGGTCGGTCCGAGTGTGGCTTCGGACATCTACACGATCGGACGGTCGCTGGTCGTGATGTGCATGGAGTTCCGGGGCTATCAGGGCACCTACCTCCACTCCCTGCCGTCACCCTCGACCACGCCGCTCTTCGCGGAGTACGACTCCCTGTACTGGTTGATCGCTAAGTGTTGTGCTCTTGACCCAGCAGACCGGTTCGCTTCGGCCGATGAGCTACGCACCCAACTCCTCGGTGTCCTTCGCGAGGTCGTCGCCGAGGCGACTCCGGGCGTTGCGGTGACCTCCGCCGCGTCCGTCCTCTTCCGAGCGCCGGCGACCTCGGCCTCAGCCCTGACCTGGTCGCAACTGCCGGAGCTGCGGGAGGACACCACGGACTCCCAGCACGCCTGGTTGTCTGGGATCGCTTCCGATGACCCCGCTCGGTGGCTCGAGGATCTGAGCAGCGCTCCTGAAACCACGGCCGAGGTGCTCTTGGCTCGTGCGCACGCAGCGTTGGCCATGAACAGCCCGGATCAGGCCCGCGCTTTCGCGGCGGAGTTGCTGACACTGGATCCCTGGGAGTGGCGCGCCCTGTGGGTCGACGGCTTGGGCGCGATGCAGAAGCAGGACTGGGACGCCGCCAAGGCGGCTTTCAACGCGGTCTACCAACAGGTGCCAGGTGAGCTGGCTCCCAAGCTTGCGCTAGCCGTGGCTTGTGAACGCGGCGGTCTGCCGGATGTAGCCGAGAGCCTCTACGACACCTGTGCTCAGACCGACTCGGCCTATGTGGCTCCCGCATCCTTCGGAATGGCCCGGATCCGGGCCGCCCGCGGAGAAACCATCGCCGCCGTCGCGGCACTGGATCAGGTGCCGACGACCAGCCGGGGCTACACCGAATCGCGCCAACTGCGAGCCGAGGTGTTGCTAACGGGGGCGGACGCACAAGCGGGGGATCGGGGAGGGCTGGCTGTGCTGGACCAAGCGATGCGTAGCATCGACGCGGTGAGCATGGACGCGACGACGAAGAACCGGTTCGCGGTGCGCATCCTGCAGCAGGCGCTGACGATCGTGCTCACCACCGCCGCACCGCCGCACGTCACCGGTGCGAAGGCTCCGCGGATCGGTGCGGTGGATGCCACCGAGACTGGCCTACGAGCAGGTTTGGAGAGCGCCTACCGGGCGTTGGCCCGGGACACCACAGAACTCGCCGATCGGATCGATCTGGTCAACCGCGCCAACGCGGTGCGTGCCTGGTCGTTGACGTGACCACTGCCGCCGTCTGCTCCTCCTGTGGGGAGGTGCTCGATCCCGACGCCCGATTCTGTGAGGGCTGCGGGGTGCCGGTGTCCCCGGAAGCGGCCACCGCTCCGCTCCCCGACCCTCGGACAGCGGTTCCACCGGCGGAGACCCCCATGGACGCCCATTTCGGCTCCGGACCGATCAGCACCCCCACCCATCTGACCCGCCTGCCCTCACCGGTCCCTGATGGCCGCCGCGCGTGCCTTCACTGTGAGGGTGAGGTGATGCCCGACGGCTACTGTGAGAAGTGCGGCACCAAGGCGATGAGCCCCCGCGATCACTTTCGCGAAGCGCCGGCATCGTGGGTCGCCGGTGTGTGCGACAAAGGCATCCGCCATGTCAGCAACGAGGACGCGATGGCCCTGCTGGGCTCGCAGACCCCGGGGTCGCGAGCGGTTCTGATCGTCCTCGACGGGGTCTCGAGTTCGACCGACTCCGATGTCGCGTCCCTGGCCGGGGCTCGAGCCGCTCGCGAGGTGCTGCGCACCCCAATGCCCTCGGGCATGGGCACCCCACAGAGCAGGCTCTCGGCCATCAACCGGGTCGTCGCCGACGCGGTGGGGGCTGCGAACCAGGCCATCATTGACACCACGGCCCCGAACTCACCCAACCCGGCCTCGGCCACGCTGGCGTGCGCGGTCATCGAGGGATCGCTGCTGGTCTACGCCAATGTCGGAGACTCGCGGGTCTACTGGATCCCTGACGAGGGCCCGCCACTGCAGTTGACGATCGATGATTCGGCCGCGCAACTCCAGATCGATGCGGGCGTCGCCCGGGCCGAGGCTGAGGCGTCTTCGACGGCTCACTCGATCACCAAGTGGCTCGGTCGGGACAGTTACGACCCGACTCCGCGCGTGGGACACCTCGAGATGACCGGGTCCGGGTGGGTGCTGTGCTGCTCGGACGGGTTGTGGAACTACGCCTCGGAGCCCACGGCCATCGCCGACCAGGTGCAGATGCTCGGCACGAACCCCGACGGTCAGCCAGAACCTGTTGATGTCCTCGCCAAGCGACTGGTCGATCTGGCCAACGCCTGCGGTGGCGCCGACAACATCACGGTGGCTCTTGCCCGCATCGATTCGCCACTCACTTCCGAGCCGACAGCGGCTGCAACCCCGAGTCACGACACCGAGAGGGAGACCCATGGCTGAGTTCACCGCTTCCGTTTATCAGAACGAGTTCCTACCCGACGGGGGGACCGACGTGAACGCCATCGTCACGGTCACCTGTTCCGGAGCAGGCACCGCGGGGCAGACCGGCGGCGGTTCTGCTGGGGAAATCATCATCGTTGACACCTCGGGATCAATGGGTCCCCAGACCATGGCGGCGGCCAAGAAAGCGGCTCAGTCGGCGCTCGCGGAGATCGTCGACGGGACCTGGTTCGCCGTGATCGCTGGCTCGGACCGGGCGGCCCTGGCCTACCCGCACGTTTCCTCCGGGCCCGGCCTGACGCCGATGGACTCCGAGACCCGAGCAGCGGCCATCGCCGCTGTGGACCGCTTCTCCGGAAGCGGCGGCACCGCCATCAGCACCTGGGTGGACCTCGCCCTCACGTTGTTCGCTTCGGTTCCGCAAGTGACCCAGCGGCACGCGATCCTGCTGACCGACGGGGAGAACCGGGAGGCTCCTGGGCGTCTCGACGCCGCCATCCAGCGGGCCACGGGAGTCTTCCAGTGCGACTGCCGAGGTGCAGGAACGGACTGGAAGGTCGATGAGATCCGCAGGATCTCCACCGCGCTGCTCGGTTCGGTCGACATCATCCCTTCCCCTGCCGAGATGCAGGCCCAGTTCCAGGAGATGATGCGGGCTTCGATGTCCCGCGGCGTCTCAGACGCCACGCTTCGGGTGTGGTCCCCACAGGGAGCGCAGATCCTGTTCGTTCGCCAGGTGTCCCCGACGGTGGAGGACCTGACTGATCGGCGTACGGACGTCAACGCGCTCACCGGCAGCTACCCCACCGGCGCCTGGTCCGATGAGTCGCGCGACTACCACGTCGCGATCAGGGTTGCCGCGAAGGCCATCGGCCAGGAACAACTCGCAGCCCGGGTCCAAGTCGCGCTCGGCGACAACGTGGTCACCCAGGCCCTGGTGAAGGCGACCTGGTCAAACAACTCGGAGTTGACCACGAGAATCG
>CBDTZB010000082.1:0-8396 GCA_965364795.1 uncultured Nocardioides sp. | reverse complement strand
TCGTTGGAGCAGTTCGCTCGAACAGTTGCTGAGGCCCTGCCTGCGACGTCCCATGGCGTCCGCGTTGCGGGTGACCCCGAGCGAGAGGTACGCCGCGTGGCCCTCTGCGGCGGGTCGGGAGATTTCCTCCTCGATCGGGTGGCCGGATCCGGTGCGGATGTCTATCTGACCAGCGACCTGCGGCACCACCCCGCCTCGGAGTTCCGTGAGCAGGATGGTCCTGCCCTGATCGACGTCGCCCACTTCGCCGCCGAGTGGACCTGGCTGCCCGTCGTGGAGGCCCGACTGGCGGATGCGATCAGCGCCCAGGGGACCAATGTGGAGACCCGCGTGAGTGTGATCAACACCGACCCTTGGACAATGCGACTGTGAACGCCGACCCGCTCGCCCAACGTGCCCTGCTCGACCTCCAAGCCATCGACTCCCGCGCCGACCAGTTCCGCCACCAACTTAGGTCGATGCCCGAAGCGGCTGAGATCACCGCTCTGGAAGCCAGCCGCAGCGAACTCGTCGACGCGATGCGCGACGCCCAGATCGTCGTCGACGATCTCATGGTGACTCAGGCCAAGGCCGACGCGGACGTCGAGTCGGTGAAGGCCCGCCTCAAGCGCGACCAGGACCGGATGGATCAGGGCCTGATTGCCAACCCCAAGGACCTCGACCGCATGTCCCACGAGCTGGCTTCGCTCAAGCGCCGCGTCGCCGTTCTTGAGGATGAGGAACTCGTGGTGATGGAGCAGGTCGAGACCGCCACCGCGACACTCGACGAGTTCAAGGAGAAGGTTGCGGCCTGCGACACCCGGCTCAGCGACCTCGCCGCCGCCCGCGATGAGAAGAGCTCCGACCTGGACCGCTACCTGGAAGCTTCGATAGCTGACCGGGCGCCGGTCGCGGAGACCATCCCCGCTGACCTGCTGGCCCTCTACGAGCGCCTGCGGGAGTCCAAGGGCGGCGTAGGTGCCGCTGAACTGCGGGCCCGCCAGTGCGGCGGATGCCGGCTGACCGTCGACACCGCGGAGCTGGCCCGCATCGCCTTAGCACCCAAGGAGCTTGTTGTTCGGTGTGAGGAGTGCTCGCGGATCCTGGTCCGCACCGACGAGAGCGGGCTGTGAGCAAGCCGGCTCCCGCTCGCGTCATCATTGAGGCCGACGGCGCGTCGCGCGGCAACCCTGGTCCGGCGTCGTACGGCGTGGTGATCAGCGACGCTGACAGCGGCGCTGTCCTGGCCGAGGAGGGGACGGCCATCGGCCGAGCCACCAACAACGTGGCGGAATACCGCGGACTCGTGGCTGGCCTGCGGCTCATCGAGCAGGTGGCGCCGGACGCGGCCGCAGTTGAGGTGCGGATGGACTCCAAGCTCGTCGTGGAGCAGATGCGCGGCGCCTGGAAGATCAAGCACCCCGAGATGCAGCGACTCGCGCGCGAGGCGTCCGAAGTTGTGGCCGCAGAGGGCTACGACGTGACCTACACCTGGATTCCGCGCGCGGAGAACAGCGCCGCGGACCAGTTGGCCAACGAAGCTTTGGACGGAACCCGCGACGGCGTGACGTTGGCCGAGCCGCTCCCGGCCTCTGGGGGCGCGGCTGCTGAAACGCGGCCACCGGTCACTACCCGGCGCGTGGACGAACAAAAGAGCCAGGGCACCGACCAGCCGTCCATCCAGCAGCAGGCGCGTGGATGGTCTGGCCCCGGCGACGTCGCCACCACGTTGATCCTGGTGCGCCACGGCGTAACGCACCTGACTGCCGGCAAGAAGTTCAGCGGGGGTCTCACCGGGTCGAATCCCAGCCTCAGCGACGAGGGTCGTGAGCAAATTCGGGCGACAGGGGAGTGGTTGGGCCCGATGGCCGACCGCATCGACGCCGTCGTCGCCTCCCCGGTACGCCGCACCCACGAGTCGGCGGAGATCCTCGCCGAACGCTGGGGGAAGGGCCTCGACTTCGAGCCGGACTTCGCCGAGATGGACTTCGGTCATTGGGACGAGAAGTCCTTCGCCGACGTGGCGCGGGATCACGGGCCGGATCTCGACGCCTGGCTCGGTTCGCTGGACACCAAAGCAGGGGGCGGCGAATCGTTCCGCGAAGTTGAGCAACGCGTGTCCGCTGGTCTGGGGCGCCTCCTTGATGCCCACCTCGGTCGCACGGTGGTGGTGGTCAGCCACGTCACCCCGATCAAAACCCTGGTGACCCGGGCCTTGGGCGTGCCGCTTCAGTCGGTCTTCCAAATGGAGTTGACCCCGGCGTCGGTCACCGTGATGTCCTACTTCGGCGAGCGGGAGCCGCGCGGTTCCCTACGTCTCTACAACGCGATGGCTCCTGGCCGGGACGGTTGGGGCAACCCCTCCGCCTGGTGACCCTTCGGTTGGTGAATGGCCGATAGATCGTGTCGATCAGACCTCGGTGACGACGACGTCCAGCCGGGTGCCCTTGGTGGTCGATTCGTCGACCTCGACAGTCCAGCCCAGGTCGTCTAGGAGGTCCGCGAGGGCCGCGGGTGTCTTCGCATCCCGACCGTCCTCCAGTAGGGCACGAACGATCCGGCCCTTGGTGGCCTTGTTGAAGTGGCTGACGACCGAACGCTTGCCGTTGCTCTCGTGGAGAACCCGCACGGTGGCGACCCGGCAGGCAAGGTCAGCGCCGGGCCGCCAGAAGGCGGCGTACGTAGAACTGCGCAGGTCGACGAGCAGGCCCTTCCCCAAGGCATCGAGCACAGCGGGCTCGAGATGCTCGCGCCAGTGCCCGGCGACCGAGCCGACGCCGGGGAGGTTCACATCGCCAGCGAGCCGGTACGACGGGATCCGGTCAGCGGGGCGCACCATGCCGAAGAGACTGCTGATGATGGCCACTCGGGAGTTGGCGCGACGCTTCGCGGCGGTGGACAACGAGTCGAACCCGAGGGCGTCGTAGAGGACTCCGGTGTAGACGCGGTCGGCTCGGGCGGTGGGGGAAGTGGCCAGGTCTCGGTTGAGCGCCACCAGGTCGCGTTGACCGGGGGAGAGCCCCAGCACGGTGGCGGCGCGGTCCACGAGCGTCTCGAGGTCAAGGGAAGCTTCGGGGTCGCCGCCGCACAGCCGAAGCAGTGCATCGTGGAGCGCGGTGCGCGCTTCGGTCAGCTGGTTGAACGAGAGGGCGTCGAGGTGGAGTGAGGCGCCCCGCTTCGGGGTCGACTTGCCCTCGCTGGGCGGGAGGAGGATCAACACCGGGTCAACGTTAATGTGCAGCCATGTCGAGTAGTCGTTTGGTCCAGGTCCGTGGTGCTGACAGCGAAGCGGCGGCAGAACTGGGCCGGGTTCTGAGGGCGGGGATCGAACGGATCCGCGTCGAGCAGGAGCTCCCCGATGAGTTTCCTCCGGCGGTCATCGCAGCAGCGGAGCGGGCGGCGGCCTCGCCCCGTCTGCCGGAGTTGGATCGCACCGACCTGGAGTTCGTCACTATTGATCCGCCGACCGCGATGGACCTGGATCAAGCCCTTCACATCGAGCGCGATTCCGAACGTGAGGGCGGGTACACCGTCCACTACGCGATCGCCGACGTAGCCGCGTTCGTCGCGCCGGGTGATCCGATCGACGTCGAGGCCAACAAGCGCGGCGAGACCTTCTACGGCGCGGACTCCAAGGTGCCGCTGCACCCGCCGGTCATCTCCGAAGAAGCGGGCTCTCTGCTGCCCGGCGAGGTGCGACCGTCGTTGCTGTGGACCATCCGGGTCGACGCATCCGGCGAGGGCACCGATGTTCATGTGGAACGGGCCCTGGTGAAGTCGCGGGCGAAGCTCTCCTACGCCGAGGCCCAGAGGGCCATCGACGACGGCTCCGCGAGTGAGTCACTGAACCTGCTCCTTGAGGTCGGCCAGCTGCGGATCGCCCGGGAGATCGAACGAGGTGCCGTTTCTCTGCCACTGCCCGAGCAGGAAATCGATATCGAGGCGGACCACTGGTCCTTGGAGTTCCGCACCCAGTTGCCGGTCGAACAGTGGAACGCTCAGATCTCCCTCCTCACCGGCTTCGCGGCCGCCTCACTGATGATCTACGCCCGTGTAGGGCTGCTGCGCACCTTGCCCACGCCGGATCCGCGCGATGTCGAACGACTTCGCCGTGCGGCCAAGGCGCTCCACATCTCCTGGCCAGCCGACGAGGATTACCCGGCGTTCATCCGTGGGCTGGACCCCGAGAACCCGAAACACGCTGCGATGACCGTGGCGAGCACCCGTCTCCTACGAGGGAGCGGGTACGCCGCGTTCAACGGAGATCTCCCCGAGCAGGCCCTACACGCGGCGCTGGCCTCGGAGTACTCCCACGTCACCGCTCCACTGCGGCGCTTGGTGGACCGGTACGCCGGCGAGGTCTGTGTGGCGCTGTGCGCCGATGAGCCGGTGCCGCAGTGGGTCCTGGAGGCCTTGCCGCGATTACCCAAGACGATGCAGCGTTCAGGCCAGCGGGCGCGCAGCTACGAGCGCGCGATCCTGGACCTGGTCGAAGCTGGGGTGCTGGCTTCGCGGGTGGGAGAGGAGTTCGCCGCGGTCGTGGTGAGCGTTGACCCGGACGATCCGCGCCGCGGCGTAGCCATGGTGGACGAGCCTGGCATCGAGGGGCCGGTCGTGTCCGATCGCGACCTGCCGGTGGGCACCGACGTACGCGTGCGCCTCACAGTTGCGGACGTCGAGGCGCGCCGGGTGGAGTTCGAACTCGTCTGAGCCTGATTCGAGGAGTCAGGTTGACTCAGCGGCCGCAGGGACCCCAGACGCCTCGATGGGCTCGCTTGGCCTGCTTCTGCATCTTGCGGTAGGAGCTGACGCGGCGGAACGGGGTGCGGTCGTAGACGTAGACCTTCGCTTGGCCCTTGCGAACCATGGCGCGGTTGACGTCGGTCTTCCCCCGGATGACGTAACGCAGTAGGCGGCCGTAGCGGTCGACCCGGTCCTGGCTGGGGTCGGAGATCAGCGTGACGAGGGTGCGGATCGGGAGTAGCCGCTTGGCTGCCCGAGTGGCGGCGCGATACCTGCAGCCCTGCGCCAGCTCCGGAGAGTCGATGCCCACGAGGCGGACCCGTACGACGGCCTTGTTCCGGCTGAGCCTCACGTCAACGGTGTCGCCGTCGATGACCTGGGTGACGCGACCCTTCTGCTTGATCACCCGCTGCTTGGTGCCATTGCTGTCCTGCTTGCCGCCGCCCTTGTTCGTGCTGCACGGGCAGGGATTGCTCTCGCAGACCACTCCGTCCCCGTCGGCGTCGAGTCGGTGCGGGTCCTGCTGCGGTCCGCCCTGTTCGATGAAGAACTTCTGGGCGTCGGCCTGGGTCTTGAAGTCGCTGCAGTCGCGATCGGGGACGGCCCCCGCTCCGGTCGCCGTGCCGGCAACCAGAAGGCCACTGAGGAGGGTCAGGGCAACGGCAGAGATCAACCTGTTCATAGGGGGAGGATAGGTCGGACTCCCGGTGCGTACTGCCACATTCGACAAGTTCGGACGGAGATCGTCTCTTAACCCTGGACTGGACCCCGCGCCGCCGGCCTGTCACGCTTCACCTGCGGACGGGCTGGCCGGGCGACCGCGTGGATCCGGGCAACCGGGTTCCCGAGGAAGGTCCGGGCTCCTCAGAGCACGACGGTGGGTAACTCCCACCCGGGGTAACCCGCGGGAAAGTGCCACAGAAATCAGACCGCCACGAACACCCCGGTGTTCGGGGTAAGGGTGAAACGGTGGGGTAAGAGCCCACCAGTACTCCAGGCAACTGGAGTAGCTAGGTAAACCCCGTCGGGAGCAAGGTCAAACAGCGCATGTTCGAGGGCTGCTCGCCCGAGTGCGCGGGTAGACCGCTGGAGGCCATCGGAAACGGTGGTCCTAGATGGATGGTCGTCCCTGTTTCGGCAGGACAGAACCCGGCCTACAGGCCAGCCCGTTCCGCACCGCTCGGCCCAGTCCTTCGGTACGGGCCACTCCTTCGGGTCGGGCTAGACACTCTCGATCAGGGATCGCGTCATCGTGGCATCCTGTAGTGATGCTGACGAAGGGCGAGCGGAACCCAGCGGACTCCGGCGTCGCCCTCACTGAGCTCATCGGGCGTCAGCAGACGCTGCGGGACCTCAACCGGATCTTGGACGACGGCGGGGTGCTGTTGCGCGGGGGGCCGGGCACCGGCAAGTCTGCCGTCTTGGCGTGCGCCGTCGTCCGTGCCGAGACGCGGATGGACGTCATCCGGATCGATGCGAGCCCCCTGACCCGATCCATCGAGTTCGGCGCCATCGCCACGGCCCTCCCCGGCCTGATCGGCGAGCACCCACTCGCGCCGGCCACCGTGCTCGCCCGGCTCACCATGTTGCTCTCTGAGGGTTCGGGTCCACGGCTTATCGCCGTCGATGACGCCCACGAGCTCGATGACTCGTCTGCCGCCGCCGTCGAGCAGCTCGTCCGCCGGGGCGATCTCCGGCTTCTCGCCGCTCACACCGCAGAGCAGCCGCTCGCTGCGTGGGTCTCATCGCTCGTCCAGCACGGCTACCTCCAGATCGTCACCCTGGGCCCGCTCTGTGCGAGGGAAATCCATGAGCTGGGCGAGCAGGTGCTCGGCGGTCCATGCGATCCCAGACTCGGCGAGGAGCTCTGGGACCTCAGCCACGGCAATCCTCTTCGCGCCCGACTGCTTCTGAAAAGTGGAAAAGAAAACGCATCGCTGATCGAGCGCAACGGTCGGTGGCGCGTGAGCGGTTCCTGGCCGACTCATGGAACGTTGGCCGACGCGATAGAGGAGCGACTCTCGGTCCTTTCGGCCTCGGCGCGCGAGGTTCTCGACACGCTCGCCATCGCAGGGCCGCTCGAGCTCGACGTGCTGGCGCGGTTGTTTAGTCACGATGCGATCGAAAAAGCGGAAACCGCCCGCGCGGTGCGGATCGACGTGGAAGGGCTTCGGGCCACCGCATGCGTCGTCGACCGCCTCCTCACTGAACACCTCACGGCGCGGCTCCTGACGACCCGGCGACGCCGTCTCGCCGCCAATGCGGCACGTGGGCTTCTCGCCACAGGCGCCCGCCGACGGCGAGACGCCCTCCGGATCACCCTTCTCCAGGTTGAGGCCGGGATACCGATCGCGGGGGCGGACGCGCTTCGGGCCACACAACTAGCGCTGCTCGACGCCGACGTCACGGCGGCTCGTCGGCTCGTCGGACAGGTGCGCATCGACGGTGTGGCGCCCTTCGAACGGGCACTGATCGTCGGGCAGGTCGCGCTTGCTGAGGGCGAGCTCGACGAGGCCGACTGGTGGTTACAGGAGGCCGAGTCGCTAGTTGATTCCGACGGTGAGCTTACCCGGGTGGCGATCGCTCGGGCCGAGTTGATCGCCCGCGGTCGCGGGAGTTTCGCGTTGGCCATCGAGTTCGTGGGCGCCGCGCTGGCGACCGTGACCCACGAAAACTGGCGACAGTCGTTGCGAGTGGAGATCGCGCGGCTCGCGCTGATCACGGGCGAGGCGCTCACGGCCGACGAAATGGCTCGAGCGGTCGTCGGCAACGCCCGGGCGTCACAGGCAGTAGCAGGCGAAGCGCTCGCCATCTCGGCCGCCGCGCAGGTGGAGGCCGGTCAATTCGCAGATGTCGAGGCCTTATCGAAGCGGGTCTCGATGGTGGCGAGGGACAGCAATCTCGAGCCCCTCGCCCGGCTCAGCCTCGCCCAGGTCGAGGCGCTGAGCTACGCCGGCCACCTCGCTGAAGCCCGCAACCTGGCGGAGAGGGCGACCGCCGGAAACGCCGCCACCGCTGGCTCGTGGGAGGTGATGCAGGGCAAGATCTTTCTGACGATCGGCGAGATCGCCGGGGCCACTGCCCTCCTCCAGGACGCCCGGGTGTCGCTGGAATCGACTGATCCGCTGGATCACTGGTGGCGCGCCAATGCCTACCTCGCGCTCGCGCACTCCCAAGCCGGCGACATCGAGCGGCTGACCGCTGCTCTCGCCCCACCGGACTGGGTCGGACACCCCGATTTTGTCGCCCGGATTATTGCCGGACGGGCGGCGGCCTGGGTTCCTGCGCTCCAAGGTGACCTCGCCCGGGCGGCGCAGAAACTGCGTCGCGTTGGCCTCGAGGCCCTCGATCACTACCACTTCGCGCTGGCCGCGACCACGCTCCACGATGCTGTCCGGCTCGGTAAGCCGGAAGTCGTCATCGGCGACCTGTCCAAGATCGCCGACGGTTGCGAAGGTGCACTCTCACCGGCCTACACCGCTCACGCCATCGCGCTGGCGGGCGGAGACCGAAGAGCCCTGGTTGATGTCGCCGCCCGCTTCGAGGACGCGGGCGCGCTCCTGCTCGCCGCTGAGACCCTTAACCAAGCGGCCGCGCTTTTTGACGCGGCGAACGGCGGCGCCGTCGACCGCGCCGCCGCCCGGGCCTCGGTTCGGCTGGCGGATTGCTGCCCC
>CBDTZB010000081.1:0-8430 GCA_965364795.1 uncultured Nocardioides sp. | reverse complement strand
TCGCCGGGCTGAACCACAAGATGGGTTGGCGTGGGACGACGAACACGATGCTCAACTTTGGCGAGGGCACTCACCGTCCCGGGGGTGAGTCGGGTGCCGTTGGCCACTTGGTGGGGCAGGAGAACCGGGGCTTGGCCCTCATGTTCCACATGATGAACGAGGCTCGGATCGGGGTGGGACTCGGTGCCGCGGCGTTGGGCTACACCGGCTATCTCAAGGCACTCGACTACGCCCGCACCCGCACCCAGGGACGGCCCGTAGGCGCGAAGGACCCGGCTTCGTCGCCCGTGCCGATCATCGAGCACGCCGACGTACGACGCATGCTGCTGGCGATGAAGGCCTACGTCGAGGGCGGGTTGGGTCTGGTGCTCTATGCGGCGAAGTTGGTCGACGAGGAGCAAACAAGCACTGACCCCGGTGAGGCGGCCCGAGCCAAGCAGCTGCTCGAGGTCCTGACTCCGATCGCGAAGTCGTGGCCCTCGCAGTGGTGTCTGGCCGCCAACGACCTGGCGATCCAGGTACACGGTGGCTACGGCTACACGCGTGAGTACGACGTGGAGCAGCACTATCGGGACAACCGGTTGAACCCGATTCACGAGGGCACCCACGGAATCCAGGGCCTGGATCTGCTGGGTCGCAAGGTTCTGCTCGATGACGGCGCTGGACTGCAGGAGTTGCTCGCTCGTATTCAGGCCACGGTGGACGAGGCGCGCGGACGAGGGGGAGACCTGGCCGAAGATGGCGAGGCAGTGGGCGCGGCGGCCCAGCGCCTCGTCGCGGTGACACAACAGGTCTGGTCCGCTGGCGACGTGACGTTGAGCCTGGCGAACTCCTCGACGTACCTCGAGGCGACGGGGCATGTCGTGGTCGCCTGGCTCTGGCTACAGCAGGCGCTCGCCACCGGCGATCAGGCCAGCGACTTCCATGCCGGCAAGCGCCAGGCTTCCCGCTGGTTCATCCGCTGCGAACTCCCTCGGACCGGGCCGCAGTTCGACCTGCTCGAGCGCTTGGACCGCACCCACCTGGACATGGCGGACGCTTGGTTCTGAGGCCGCCGGATCAGGTCGCAGCCACGCCCGGGGCCAGTGCGCCGTCGACGATGCGAACGGTGCGGTCGCCGTAGTCGAGGACCCGTTCGTCGTGGGTCACGATGATGGCTGAGACCCCCCGCCCCTTGATCTCTCGGCGCAGAAGGTCCATCACCTGCTGGCCCAGTTCGGTGTCAAGGGCCGACGTGGGTTCGTCGACCAGGATCAAGGACGGGTCGTTCATCAGCGCTCGCCCGATGGCCACTCGCTGTTTCTGTCCTCCCGACAGCTGGGAGGGCAAGCTCCCCCCTCGTCCCCCGAGACCGAGTTCGTCAAGCAACTTGTCGGCCCGCTTCTTGGCCGCGGCGTCGATCCTGCCCCGACCCAGTTGGCGCACGACCAGCAGATTTTCCCGGGCGGTGAGGAACGGGATCAGATTCACGGATTGGAAGACGAAGCCGACCTCGTCGCGTCGGAAGGTGGCCAACTGACGATCGCCGAGTTCGGTGATCTCGGTCCCGCCGACCCGCACACGGCCCGAGGTCGGGCGCAGGAGCGCACCGGCCACCGTGAGCAGAGTGGTCTTGCCCGACCCTGAGGGACCTACCAGGATCACCATCTCGTCGTCTTGGACCGTCAGACTGACGTCGTCCAGAGCGACAACTTCTTGCTCGCCGGTGCCGTAGACCTTGCGAACCTGGTCCAGTTCGAGTGCGGGCATCACATCATCCAATCGCTTCGGCTGGGTCGATCCGTAGAACTCGGCGCAGGGTGAAGAGGCTCCCGAGCAACGCAGTCGCCAGAATCCCCACTGAGATCTGGAGTAGTCGGGAAGGCACGATCCGCACCGGGAGATCGGCGGGGAGCAGCCCCACGAAAAGCAGGCTGAGGCCTACCCCCAAGGCCAGGGCCGCGAGGCTCACGCCGATGGCCTGGGCCGAGATCCCTGCCATGAGCGTCCCTGTCCGAGCACCCATCGCCTTAAGCACGGCGTAGAGATCGACTCGTTCTAGCGTGATCAGAGCGAAGAAGAGCGCCACCACCAGCAGGGTGACGATGAAGGTGACCAGGATGATGCCCCGGAAGGTGGACGACTGCTGCTGGACCACGGGGAGCGCCTCGATGGCCTCCTCGGCGCTCACTGCGACGATCCCGTCCAGCGCGCCTGGGGTGTCTCTTAGCGTCGCGGCCAAGGCGTCGAGGGTTGTTTCGCTGGTGGGTTCGATTACCAGGGCCTCGTCGGTGCCGTCCGGCGGGAGTTCGGTGGGATTCCCCGCTTGGACGATCTCGCGCCAGCGTTGCGCCGAGAGCCACACCGTGGGGTCGCCCTGACTGAGATCTTCAACGATCTGACGGACCACCACCGGCTCGGACGAGGAACCCAGCCGCAGGGTGTCACCGACGGAGACGTCGTTACGTTCGGCCAGGGCGCTGTCGATCACGGCGCCGCCGTCGGAGGGGGGCTCGGGAAGAACATCCGTCGGGAGTTGGTAGCCAAACAGCACGATGTCGAGGATCTCGTCGTTGTCGTCTGCTGCCGTGGAGGCGACGACGTTGAGCGTCCCCACGGACGCTACGCCGGTGACGTTGACCAACTGACCGGCCGTGTCCTGGGCCACTCGCGAGCGCTGGATCAGCAGTTCGCTGTCGGCGGAGAACACGAGAAGTCGGTCCTCGTGAGCCCGGTAGGGGCCGGTCTGATTGAGCTCGAGACCGTCGAGGAATCCGCCCAACACGACCAGCAGGAGGACGAGCATGGTCAGCGCACCGCCCACGGGCACGAAGCGGCCCGGCCGGCGCAGAAGCTCCTTGAGTGCGATGTTCACGCTCAGATACCCCCGCTGATGGTCGCCTCGACTGGGTCGATGGACAGCACGCGCCGTACCGCTCCCAGGGAGGAGGCAAGCCCCAGGAAGATGATCACGCCGACCGTACTGGCCGTGGTGGTCAGGCTGAGTGTCGCGCCGAAGACGTCCCGGGTGGCGATCAGCAGGCCGGCTGTGACGGTGGATCCGAGCAGGGCTCCCAGCCCCACCACCACCAGGACCTGGATCAACACCGACCCGACGACGTCACGGCTGCTCGCGCCGATAGCCCGTAGGAGGACCAACGCCTCCTGCTTCTGCACCGTCAAGATGAGGAAGAACACCCCGGTGACGAGCGCGACCACTAGGTACAGCAACAGATACAGGATCAAGAAGGACTGCGTGATGGTGCCGACCCCGGGCAGCGAGTCGACGGCCTCGGATCGCTCGAGGGCCTCGATCCCGTCAATCGATGAGGTCAGTGTCCGGGCCATGTTCGCCGGGTCGCCCTCGGGTGCGATCTCCACCCCGATCAGCGAGGGCGCGACATCGATCGGGATCCCCGCTCGCGCCTGAACGGCCGCTGCGTAGTCCGCGAAGGAGACGTACAGCGTCGGAAGCACGTTGAACGCCGCCCCCTCGGCGGTGCCGACGACTTCGAACTCTATCTCGTCGACCGAGATCAGACTGCCGATCGCGAGCGGCGCATCGAACGATGAGCCACTGAACAGTGCCTCGCCTGGCGCGTCGGGTCGCCGCCCAGTGGCCACGTCCGAGGGGCCCGACGGACCCGAGGGATCACCGCCCACGAGTTGTGCGTCGAGGGCGACGCCGTCGCTGACTGCGGTGAAGACACTTAGTCCGATCGGGGAGGTGGCCACGACACCGGGGAAAGCGGAGATTTCCGCTTCCACTTGTGGGTCCACGGTGCTGGTAGCCGGATTTCGCCGCGCTTGGGCGTCGTAGACCAGGACATCGGCCGAGGACGACTCCAGGCCTCCGGTGATCCCGCTGGTCAGCGTGCCGGCAACCGCCTGGAAGAACAGCAACAGGAGAACCAGCAACGCCACCGCGCAGGTGAGCAGCGTGAATCGGCCGAGCGAACGACGGATCTCAGCGAACGCTATGAACATGAAGGGGCCACCGATCGCCGCCGCACCTCGAGGCGCCTGACCATGTGATTCCTCCTGGCGGCTATCAGTCCGTCCCGTGGGTCGGCTTGGTTCGGTGGGTCTCGTCTGGCTCGGCCAGTAGACCACGATGACGGATTCAGCAGACCGGCGCGGCATGGCCCGAACGGGCCATAGTGCGCCGGTTCGCACGGTAGGACGATGGAATGTTCGGGTCGCGTCGGGCGACCTCGATTCAGGCACCTCGGAGGTCTCCCATGTTCACCCTCAAACGACTCGTTCCACCGCCGAGCATCGTGGCGGTGCTCGTCATTCTCGTCCTGATCAGTGGGGGCTCGGCTGTCGCCGGGTCACTGGTCACCAGCGCCCAGATTAAGGACCGCACGATCCAACTCAAGGATCTGAACAAGAAAACCATCAAGTCCCTCAAAGCAAAGAAGGGCAAGGCCGGACCGCAGGGTGTCACGGGCGCTCCCGGAGAGCAGGGAGAGCAGGGCGCCAAAGGCGCTAAGGGCGATCAAGGCGACCAGGGGGCGGCAGGCACGGCCCGTGGGGCGGCGCTGATCTTCCCTGACGGGACCCTCTACGACAAGCGCGGAACGTTCACGAACCTCGTCATCGTTCACCCGGCGACCGGGGTCTACTGCTTGAGCAAGGTGGCCGGCACCAACAACGGGATCGGCAACTACGGCTTGGTGATGGCCAGTGCGCACGGCCAGGACTTCACCAAGTACGTGGCGACCGTCAACGTCGAGTACGGCAGCCAGTGCAACCCCCACGGCGGACACGGGGTCTTCCTCACCAAACTCGATGGCACGCCGGTGGACGGCTACGTCGTTGTCGCTCTGCTCTGACCCGGTCGGGCATGCTGGGTTCATGGTTCGCATTCAGATTGCTCAAGACCCAGCAGCCGACGAGGTCCTCACCAAGAACCCCTTCGCGCTCCTCGTCGGAATGATGCTCGATCAGCAGTACCCGATGGAGCATGCCTTCAGGGGTCCCGCCAAGGTCGTTGACCGGTTCGGGAACTTCGACGTCGCGTCGATCGCGGCCGCGGACCCGGAGGAGTTCGCGGCGATGTGCGCCACCACACCGGCCATCCACCGCTTCCCGGGCTCGATGGCGAAGCGACTCCAGGAGTTGGCCCGCATCGTCGTCGACGAGTACGACGGCGAAGCAGAGCGAATCTGGACCGAAGCGAAAGACGGTCGTGATCTGCTCAAGCGGATGATGGCGTTGCCTGGCTTCGGCAAGCAGAAGGCGCAGATCTTCGTTGCGCTGGTAGCCAAGCAACTCGACGTACGCCCCGACGGCTGGGAGTCAGTGGTGGGGGACTACGGCCTGGAGGGGCACCGCTCGGTCGCCGACGTGGTCGATTCTGAGTCGCTGCAGAAGGTGCGTGACTTTAAGAAGCAGAAGAAGGCCGAAGCGGCCGCGAAGTAGGTGGAGCGCGCATCAGCCACCGGAGAAATGGGTTCGGGGCCCGCAGCAACCCCCCTGCGCTGCGAACCCCGAAGTCCGGCCACCGTGGGGGTGCGGCCGGACTGAACCGGCTGTACCCGTCGGAGGAAGGTGTATGCGTTTCCGTGCAAAGAGTTTGTGGACTCCCTAAGGTTCAAGTCTCGGCCCGCCCCTTGGGGGACTGGGCTGAGTGGTCGTCTCGCTTGCGCCCGTGGGGGGAGTAAGCGAGGCGATCGTCGGTCTCCGGCACGCCGCGTCGGTGGGGGATGTCAGGTCTCCACCGGACCCGTGCCAGAATGAGAGGCGCGGCTCTTGACGTTACCGGCGTTTGCCGCGCCCCAGTGACCCCATGCAGTCTGTACCGAGAGGTTTTCGTGTCCTCGAACGCACGCCAGATCCCAGCCGAGGTGCTTGCGCACCCAGCGATCGTGACCCTCATCGAGGGTGGACTCCCCACGGGGAGCATTTCACCTCTTGAGGTACGCCAAGCCAGTGAGGACGCAGGTGTCGAGCCTCGTCACCTCAAGGCCTTGATGGCTCACCTGAGTTCGTTGGGCATCTCCGTGGCCCTTCCCTCCGGGGCGGGCGTGGCTGCTGCGGCGACGCGCAAGACCACCGCGACTGCGAAGACCGCGGCCAAGAAGGCCCCGGCGAAGAAGGCCCCCGCCAAGAAGGCGGCCGCTGCTGAGCCCAAGACCCCGGTTGAGGCTGCTCCCGCCAAGAAGGCGGCGGCGAAGAAGACCACCGCGAAGAAGACCACCGCGAAGAAGACGGCCGAAGCGGCAGAGGCTGCCGTGATTCTGGCGCCTGTCGTGGGTCCCGACGGCAAGAAGCTCCTCCCTGACCTTCCGGACGAGCAGTTCGAGAAGGACGTGAAGGCCGACCCAACCATCAAGGAGGACGAGAAGTCCGCCTCGTTCGTCGTGTCGTCATCGGATGAGACCGACGAGCCCGAACAGCAGGTCATGGTCGCCGGCGCCACTGCCGACCCGGTCAAGGATTACCTCAAGCAGATCGGCAAGGTCCCCCTCCTCAACGCTGAGATGGAGGTCGAGCTCGCCAAGCGCATCGAGGCCGGCTTGTTCTCTGAGGAAAAACTCGCCAAGGGCGGCCGAATCTCGGCCAAGGTCCTCGAGGAGCTCGAGTGGATCTCCATGGACGGTCGCCGCGCCAAGAACCACCTCCTTGAGGCCAACCTTCGTCTGGTGGTCAGCCTCGCAAAGCGCTACACCGGCCGCGGCATGCTCTTCTTGGACCTCATCCAGGAAGGCAACCTGGGTCTGATCCGTGCGGTCGAGAAGTTCGACTACACCAAGGGTTACAAGTTCTCGACCTATGCCACGTGGTGGATCCGTCAGGCCATCACCCGGGCCATGGCCGACCAGGCTCGCACCATCCGGATCCCGGTTCACATGGTCGAGGTCATCAACAAGTTGGCCCGAGTCCAGCGTCAGATGCTTCAGGACCTGGGCCGCGAGCCCACCCCGGAGGAGCTGGCCAAGGAACTCGACATGACCCCCGAGAAGGTCATCGAGGTCCAGAAGTACGGCCGCGAGCCCATCTCGTTGCACACGCCCCTGGGTGAAGACGGTGACTCCGAGTTCGGTGACCTCATCGAAGACTCCGAAGCCATAGTCCCAGCCGACGCCGTGTCGTTCACCCTGCTTCAGGAGCAACTGCACGCCGTGCTGGACACGCTCTCGGAGCGTGAGGCTGGCGTGGTCAGCATGCGCTTCGGTCTGACCGACGGTCAGCCCAAGACCCTCGACGAGATCGGCAAGGTCTACGGCGTGACCCGAGAGCGGATCCGCCAGATCGAGTCCAAGACCATGTCGAAGTTGCGCCACCCGAGCCGCTCGCAGGTTCTGCGTGACTACCTCGACTGAGTTCTAGTCCGCTAAATCGCAAAACGGCACCGATCGGATGATCGGTGCCGTTTGCTTTTTGTTGATATCAGACGCGCTTCACCAAGTAGATGATGAGCAAGACCAGAAGGATCGTGACGAGGATTCCGCCAACTCCGTAACCCATGAAGGGACCTCTTTCTGCATTTGCGCGCTCCCAGTGCCTCGGATGGCACCAGCGTGTGACCGCGTCCGCAAGCAGGGACAGTATTCGACCTCGATGCGCGTGTCCTCACCCCGTGGGGTGAATGCGCTGGAGTGTTGCGGTGGTTTCGAGACTGTCGCTAGCGCGACCTCCTCAACCAGCGAGGGCCACTTCCGGTGGTTGAGGAAGGACGAAGTCCTGTCTCGAAAACCCCCGGCCCCTACGACCTCGAGCGGGGAGGACTGTCGGTGGTCGGTTGTCTAATAGAACGCATGGACGAGCAGCCGCAGGACTCAGGATCTGAGTCACCCGACGCCGCCGCGGTGGCGCTCGAAGGGCTGCTCGAGAACAAGCGCACCGCCAACCAGATCGACATCGAACGACTCCGCCTCGTGGTCGACTGGATTGTCGCCAACGAGGTTGACCTGGCCACACATGAGACCGGCCCGCTGTGTGACCGGGCGGTGCGAACCTCGGGTGAGGGGTCACCGTTCGTCACGGAGTTCGATCTCATGGACTTCGCAGCGGTGTTGGGGATGACCACTGAGAGCGGTTCGTTTTACCTCTGCAAGGTCGCGGAACTGAGGTACCGGCTCCCGAAGCTGTGGAACCAGGTCACCACCGGACGACTTCCAGCCTGGCGTGGGTTGAAGATCGCTGAGGAGACCTGGTCGCTACAGGAGGCTGGTGCGGCGTACGTCGACCGCCACCTGGCTCAGGCTGCGGTGTCGTGTTCCTGGGCACAGATCCACCGCTTGGTTGAGGAAGCGACCGCCCGGTTCGACCCAGACAAGGCTGAAGAGCAACGCAAGCAGCGTGCGGACCGGCGTCGGTTCGACATCGGTCTGGCTGACGTGGGGATTGATGGGGTCGTCCAGGTCGACGCCTCGCTGGACCTCGCCGACGCGCTCGACCTCGAAGCCGCCATCGCCTCTGTCGCCCACCAGTTGCTCGAGT
>CBDTZB010000080.1:0-8444 GCA_965364795.1 uncultured Nocardioides sp. | reverse complement strand
AGGACCTTGTTGGTCGGGCTGACAGGATTCGAACCTGCGACCCCTTGTCCCCCAGTGAAGGCGGGAGGGTTAACGGTAGTAAAGGGGTGTCTAGAAAGTGCCTGGTTACAAGGCCTATTCTGACAACGGGGGTCAGTGCTTGTCAATGGGTGTATGGTTGCCGTAGCCGTCTCGTAGCCGACCAGGAGGTGCCCGACGTGGCGAAGCGGAAGCAACCCAAGCGCCGAGCGAACGATCTCGGCGGGCTCTACTGGCGCGACGATCGCAAGCGCTGGGAAGCAACCGTCACCGTCGCGTCCGAGGTGGTCGGCCACGACGACGAGGGACGACCGAAGTACCGCCAGAAGCGCCGCACCGTCACCGGGGCCACTCAGGAGGAAGCGCTCGGAAGGCTCGACGCACTGCGCGAGAAGATCGCCGCCGAACAGCTCGGGCACGTACCGGCGACGGCGACACTCGCCCGCTACCTCGGCGCGTGGTTCTCCGAGGTGCTGCCAGGCTCCGACCTCGCGCAGACGACGAGCGAGCAGTACGAACGAATCGCCCGGCTCTACATTATGCCGACGATCGGGAAGGTGAAGCTCGAGGACATCAAGCCGCCCACCGTTCGGCGGATGTTGACGGCGTTGACGGATCAAGGGCTCTCCCCTGCCACCGCGCGACAGGCGCGTTCGGTGCTCTCGGCCGCTCTACAACAGGCTGTGTTCGATGGTCTGATCCTGACGAATCCCGTTCGCGGTGTGCGCTCCCCCAGGCAGACCGCCACGGGTGGACGGACCCTGACGCCGGACGATGCCCGAACACTGCTCAGCGCCGCTCAGGGGCACGAGTACGAGGCTCTCGTGTATGTGCTGCTGTCGCTCGGCCTCCGTCGTGGCGAGGCGCTCGGGCTCTGCTGGCCCGACGTCGATCTCGAAGGGACGGCACCGAGGCTGACGGTTCGTCGGGCACTCAAGAAAGACGCCCGAGATCGGACCTACCTCGACGAGCCCAAGACGCCACGATCGCGACGCACGATCCATCTACCGGGCACCCTCGTCGAAGTGCTCCGCCGGCACAGGGTCCGACAGGCTGCGCAGCGTCTCAAGTTCGGCGAAGGCTGGGGCGGTCGGTGGGCCGACGAGGATCTCGTGTTCACGTCGTCGATCGGGACGGCGCTCGACCCGCGACGCGTGACCCGCACCGTGGAGGCGATCGCCATCGAGGCCGGGCTCGGTAAGTGGACGCCCCATGAGCTACGGCACTCGGCCGCGTCGTTGCTGCTCGCTCAGAACGTGCCGCTCAAGGTCGTCTCGGAGATGCTCGGGCACTCCTCGATCCGTGTCACTGCCGACGTGTACGGGCACCTGCTCGACGACGCCAGGGCAGAGGCCGCTACGGCGATGGAGTCGGCGCTGTGGGGATGAAACCGATCGGCGATAATCCAGTTCTGTTCGCTCGGTACGTGGACGAGGTGCTGGGCGCACCCGACGAAAGAGGGGGTCGGCGGCCGCGTCGGCCCGACAAGACCGCCAGATGCGGCGGGAACGGCGGGCGGTGCGGGCAGTCCCTCGTTAGCGTTTGGTATGAGCGATCTGGTGCCGTGCTGATCGTTCGAGCCCCGACCATTGAGCGAACACCATCCGAGCGCCGAGCCGTCTATGAAAAGCTCGGCAGGCTCAAGGCACCCGACGGCCTCGATCTGCTCGCCGCCGACCCGGCGACCATCGCCGACGGCGATTCGGCTCAGGCGTGGTGTTCTAAGCACGGACACCGCACCGTCGATTTGTCGACCCTGAGAGACACCACTTGACACCGACAGGTACAATGGACGTTAACGGCCCGGGCTGAACAGCTCCGAACGGTCTCGCACTGGGAAGCGTGACACGAACCTCTTAGGAGGTAGACGTGTCAGACGTCATCAGTCCCGACACCAGGGCGGCGATCGAACGAATCGCTTTCTTCCCCACGCCCGAGGAAACGCTCGTACCAGTGGCTCGCCTAGCCGTTGACGGGCTCGCTGGTGTTCTCACCATTCCCGAGACGGCCGGCTACCTCAAGGTCACCCGTCAGACTGTCCACGCCCTGATAAACCGCGGCGAACTCCGCCGCTTCAAGGTCGGACGGTGCACCCGCATTCCTGCCGCCGACGTGCTCGCGCTCGTTGGGGGTGGCGGCGATGCGGCCGCCTGACGCGCCGCCGCCCCGGCTTGCGACCGGGGCGGACGGAACGAGTGCTTCGGGGGAAGCTGGCCACACCATCCAATCACGACGGTCAACGACCTGTGTGCTGATCTGCACTGGCACGAACGGTTGCACGCTCCGGTGCCCGACGCCGACCACAGGGGGCTGCATCTGCCTGTCCACCTGTCACGGCCACGGCGGCACCGCTGAGTGCTCACCGTGGTGCCGAGATACCCGGTGCAGCGCATGAGGTCCGACGACCCGCTCGAGACGGTGCCACGTTGCGACGTGTGCCGAATGCCAGTGATCCGGCCGGGGAAGTGGCGACACGAAGACTGTGTGCCGCCGCCGATCCCCGATGAGGCCCGCGAGGCGATCGACCGCCTCCGAGGACGGGCAGGCGCACCATGACGGTCGCAATGCTGGCCCACGATGCCGACCGCGCATCCATGCCCGGATGGCTCATCAACGAGTCGACGGTGCCGCGCATGAACGCCCGGATGGGTGCCAAGGGGCTCGACCTCGACTGGCGCTTCATCTTCGGTCTGGCGATCGACGAGAGCGGGCTACGTGCACCGCACCGGTCCGTGCTGCACGTGCTCCGGTCGTTCACGCCGGGGAGCTCATGGGCCGTCTCGACCATCGCCCACCGCGCCGGCGTCGCCCGAACCTCTGCATCGAAGATCCTCGCGGATCTCGCCTCGTGGGGATGGTTGTTCATCGAGCACTCAGGGGAGGAGGGTCGACGGTCCGGAGCGCCATCGAAGTATCGGCTCGGCATCCCGCTCGACCAGCCGCCCGACCGCCTTGCCAACCGAAGAATGTCACGCGTACCTGTCGCAGATTGCGACACGTACCTGTCGCAGATTGCAACACCCGTGTCGCAGATTGCGACACCACCTGTCGCAGATTGCGACACAAGGTTCCTAGGTTCCCAGGTTCCATGTAAGGCCCCAACCACGGCGAAGCGCGTCGATGTTTCCGACGCAGATCCACGATGGCTTCGACTCGTCCATCGCATCGAAGAAAAGTCGCCACAGGTCAAGGGCCCGACACGACGACTCGCCGCTGACGTGATTGCAGAGGTCCACGGATACGGCGTCGACGACGACACGCTCGCGTTGGTCATGGAACGCACGACTGAGCATCTGCGCAACGGTGCGTCACCGACTGCGGCCCTGGCACAAACCCTCGGACGGACCGAGCACGAAGTCAACGAGCTGCGCCGGGTCCATCACGGAGATGGAGCATGAGCGCGACCACGTACTACGGCGACCCCGCCGTCCTGGTCGAGCTGGAGGACTACGACGCGACCGGGTTCGTTCGACGCTTGGCCGATCTGGTGCCGTCCTGGCACCGAGACGCAGCGTGCGCGGGTGAACCGCTGCGGGCGTGCGTGGTGGCCTGAGTCCTGACGCACGCAAGGCACGCAGACGACGAGAGGCCCGAGGGATGGGGGGCACATGACGGACGGAACGTCATCGCCACCCCGCCAAGACCCCGCTATCGGGACGTCTCTCCCCGATGGCAAGGGGGGTGCCGACCCCCTGCATTTCTGCTCACACAAATCGGTGAGACCGCTGTCTTCGGCCTGTTTGTGCGGCCCGACGTCGAACTCCCGCCCCCACCCTCCCGGAGATCCCAAATGTCCCAGACCCGTACATCTTGCGAGACGACAGCGGGGTCCGCAGCGGTCTGGTCCGCTTGCCCGTCTGCGTGTCCCCGCCCTACCCCTGGAGGTTGCTAGTGCCTGAGTTCTCCGAAGATGACCAGTGGCTGTTGTCGATCGTGGCGCAGCTCACCAAGAGCCTGCCCGAGCTACACCAGCGGACGCCGGATCTGATCGAGGGCTACCTGTCGGGCCGGTACGTCATCGCCCTGGCCGCCAATGGGCCGACGCTCTACGCGCGACCGACTGATGATCCGGCCGAGCTTCTCGAGGGTGGTCGTTGACAGTGGTCGGTACACTGATGGGTGAGCGTTCGGTGCGTTCGACGCCGCCCAGCAGGGCACCTCGCACACCGGCCCTGACGCCGCCCAGCAGGGCACCTCGGGATGACGACGCCAGTCCGATTGTTGCGTACCTCCGGGCGCGCCCCTTCCCGAAAGTTGAACCATGACCAACACGAACACTCTCCCCGTAGAGATCAGCGAGATCGACGCCGAGATGCGCAAGCTTCACGCCGACGCCGGCACTCGCCCACTCAACCCCGAGCAACAGGACCGATGGGAACGCCTGACCCGCCAGCGCGGGATTCTTGCCGCGGCCGCTGCCGGCTCGGGCAGCAACGGCTCGTTCGTCCCAGGCGATCGCGGTCACGACATCGACGCCCGCACCGATGACGGTCGCACGATCGACGGTTCGGGTACGGCCCGGTCGACGATCGAGCGGGCATTCAACGCCGGCCGGCTTCCCGACTACGCCGCCGAGCGGGCCACGAGCCTGGTCGAGAACGGCACGTACGGCGAGCGGTCCCTGGCGGCCCGCTGGGCGACCGCTGCGGGCGCTCCCGAATACCGCACGGCGTTCGCGAAGATGCTCGCCGATCCGGCCAAGGGTCACCTGTTGTGGTCTGGCCCCGAGGCCGAGGCCTACCGCGCCGTCGCATCGGTGCAATCCGAGATGGAGTCCCGCACGGCGATGTCGACGACCGGCGCGAACGGTGGGTACATGATCCCGCTGACGCTCGATCCGGCGATCATGCTGACCAACGACGGCAGCAACAACCCGCTCCGCCAGCTCGCCACCGTCAAGCAGACGATGACGAACGCATGGCAAGGCGTGACGAGCGGAGGAGCATCTAGCGAGTGGAAGGGCGAGGGCTCCGAGGCCGCGGACGGTTCGCCCACGGTGGGCAATCCGTCGATCCCGGTCTACTTCGGTGACAGCTTCGTCCCCTATAGCTACGAGGTCGGTCTCGATGCCGTGAACTTCCTCGACGAGCTCGCGGGCGTGCTGGTCGATTCGGCTGACAACCTGATGGCGACCGCCTACACGACCGGCAACGGCTCCACGGCCCCCCCAGGGGCTCATCACGGGCCTCGCGGGCACCGCGTCAGAGATCAACACGCAGGGCACCGAGGCGCACGCAGCGACCGACCCGTACGACCTGCAGAACGCGCTCCCGGCTCGGTTCTCGGCGAACGCCACCTGGCAGTCCCACATCGCAACGGCGAACGTGTACCGGCAGATGGAGACGTCGAATGGCGCGCTCAAGTTCCCCGGTATGCACGACTCGCCGGCGACCTGGCTGGGCAAGCGGTGGTACGAGAACAGCAACATGGACGGAGCGATCAACGCCGCGGCCGACGCGAACAACTACGTGCTCGTCTACGGCGACATCGCAAAAGCGTTCTTCATCGTCGACCGGGTCGGCGCGACGCTCGAGCTGATCCCGAACCTGGTCGGTGGCAACCAGCGCCCGACCGGACAGCGGGGCGCGATCCTCTGGTTCCGCACCGGCTCCGAGGTCGTCGTCCCGCAGGCCGCACGCCTGCTCGACATCCCGACATCGGCCTAGATCTCACCGTGGCGGCGACAGCCCGCACCATCGCTTGGATGTTCGCGATCGGCGCGGGTGGGAACTGCGGCCCCTGTCGCCGCCACGGTGAACCCACCCACTAACCCACAAGGGGGAACAGATGAACACCCACGACACAGCCCTACCCCCGCCGGAACCGCCTTCGAGATCGTCGACGAACTGTGACCGAGCACCCGGCCGATGGCTGCCATCGACTCGGCCGCCACGAGCCGCCGCCGAGCCTCGTCGAACTCGACCGTTCGTGTTGGCGCTAGCGGCTCTGCATGAGCGTCACAACAGCAGCCATCACGTCGGCGCAGCGTGTCGGGCGCATCTCCTCGGGAACGGAGTCGCTCATCGCCTTCAACATCTCGAGAAGCGTGACCGACTGCCCTGCCTCGGCGAGCTGCTCCTGAGCTACAAATGCATAGTCGCCGAGCAGGCTGCGTTCCTCCTGGCAGGCATTCTCGGCTTCGTTGAGCGCCGTCTCGTAGGGCGAGATCGCTGCGTCGGTGAGGGCCTGCCCGTCCAATGCTGCGAGCTGATACTCAGGTTGGTTGTCGCTGAACCGAGTCTCAGGTTCCGACGAGCACGCCGAGAGCAGCAGCGCGACCAAGACACCCGCTACGCCCGCTCTCCGTCGCATGGGAACCGACCCTACCCTTGTCGCTGGGTTGCTCCGTCGATCCGTGCCAACCTCCGCAACGCCTGGGCGACCACCTGGGCGTCGCGTCGGCCGAGCGAACCGTCGATCGACAATGACCGGGCGAGCTGCTCGAGTTCATGGGGCGGTATGCGGTCGTCTTCGTCGTCGCTCATGCCGTGAGCCTGACGGAGGGGTCAGACGGTTTCATCCGAGGTATCGAGGCCTGCGCGAGTGGCCGTGTGGTGATTGTCCGGGTCGCGGTGTGAGACACGTTCCGGCTGTTCGCTGATCAGGCGATCTAACCCGAGTGCCGTCATCCACCACAACGACATGAGCAACACGACAGCGAGAACGAGGCCGTGGCGCGCCAGGTCAATGGGTGCCCCGTGGTAGACGAGAAACGCGTGGGGCACGGTCGTCGCCGCCAGGACCGCCGGCACGAGGAATGCCCGATCGACACGTTCTGCTCGGGCGGCGAACAAGACCACGAGAGTGGCGGCGGCGGCCAGCACGGCGACATAGATGGTGGCGTCGGCCGGCCAGATGACGCTCAGCGGACCCCGGGGCGGCGAGGTAGGCGGGGCGTAGGTCAGGTCAAGCATGGACTCCGGCTGGAAGCCGACGTCGGCGAAGATTGCCGGCACGGCTTCGAATAGGTGGTCGGGGTGGGTGAGCAGGAACCTCGAGTAGGTCGCCATCCCGTCTCCTTCGGCCCACGCGAGCCACTCAAGGTTCTCCCGTAATGCTCGCTGCCTGGCGAACGGGTCTTCGATCTCCATCTCGGGCACGACGGGCATTCCGTGGTCGACCATCCACGCGGTCCGCTCCTCGTCGGGGAGTACGTGAAAGTTCGTGTTGGCGGTGACGTTGAACGCCTCGATCTCGCGGTTGTTCTGCGCCGCGAGCACGCCCCACAGGACCACGAGGGCCACGCAGGCAGCCACGACCAACTCTCGCCGCCTCCAGAGCACCGGAGCGAGCAGTACGGCAACCATGACGGCGAGGTAGGCGTGAGCGTCACGTACAAACACCCACGGCACGAACACCACCAACAGCGTCCAGGACGGCAGCGACTCGAGCCGGACAACGGCGACGATCAGTAGCAGCGTCAACGACACAGCGAGTGATTCGGTCAGCAGTACCGCATCCCACATGGTGACCTGCGGGGCCAGTCCAATCGCGAGCACCACGACGGCGACGAGGGTTGCGATTCGCCGGTCTCCAACGGTGGAGGCGACCACCCAGGCGAGAGCGAGGAACGCACCCGCAGACACCAGCGCCGCCAAGATCACAAACATCCGGTCGGTCGTCACTGCGAACAACACAGGCACGACCCAAGGCCGAGATGCAGACCCAATCAGGCTGATGTCGGAGTATCCCGGGGTGTCGGGGCTGATGGCGGGGCCGGACGTCATCACGATCGCCAACCGGGCAGCGACGTACAGCGTCCCAACCGCCACCGACACCCTGCCCGCCATGCACCCAGTATCGGCACGCGACCGGTCCGAGTCCAGTTCGGTAGGCGGGCACGGACGCGAAACGGCCCCGCCAGCGATGCCAGCGGGGCCGTGAGACGCGCTCAGTCGGACGTGCGATACCTCCAGACCATCTCGGCATGGTCCTGGTCGTTTCGGGCTCGCAGGGCGATCGTCTCGGCGCGCATCTGCTCAATGGTCCGTTCCGGTGCGTCGGGGTTGATGCCCCGGCGGATCTTGTCGGCCCGCAGGAGTTCCCGCAGGTCGTCCGCTGCCGCGTTCATCTCCGCGGCCATCGCTTCGAGGGCGGTTGGTTCGAGGGCGCTCATGCTGCACACCGGTCGATCGGGGCGACGGTTAGCCGTGTTCGTTCGGCGGCATCGCCGTGCGACGGGCAGGCTCGATCGAGCTGCCGGTAGGTGTCAGTGCACGAGCACGTGCATTCGGGCTGGATCTTCATGGGGTTCTCCGTTCGTTGAGTGACGAACGCAACCAAACACCCCTAGCCGACCTCGTAGCCGACCAGTCGAAAATGACGAAAGTCCCGGCAGTGGCTTTGTGGGCCACTACCAGGACTTTCCCACGTCGGGCTGACAGGATTCGAACCTGCGACCCCTTGTCCCCCAGACAAGTGCGCTA
>CBDTZB010000079.1:0-8455 GCA_965364795.1 uncultured Nocardioides sp. | reverse complement strand
GACGGCTGTGCAGGTAGAAGACGTCGCCGGGGTAGGCCTCGCGGCCCGGCGGGCGACGCAGCAGCAGCGACACGGCGCGGTAGGCCTCGGCCTGCTTGGTCAGGTCATCGAACACGATCAGTACGTGCTTGCCCTCATACATCCAGTGCTGGCCGATGGCCGAACCGGTGTAGGGAGCGAGGTACTTGAAGCCAGCCGAGTCCGAGGCGGGCGAGGCGACGATCGTGGTGTATTCCAGCGCGCCAGCCTCTTCGAGAGCCCCGCGCACCGCGGCGATGGTCGAGCCCTTCTGACCGATCGCCACGTAGATGCAGCGAACCTGCTTCTCCGGGTCACCAGAGTCCCAGTACTGCTTCTGGTTGATGATCGTGTCGATGGCCACCGTGGTCTTGCCAGTGGCGCGGTCGCCGATGATGAGTTGGCGCTGTCCGCGGCCGATCGGGGTCAAGGCGTCGATGGCCTTGATGCCGGTGGCCAGGGGCTCGTGAACCGACTTGCGGTCCATCACCGAGGGAGCCTGGAGTTCCAGCGCACGGCGACCGGTCGTCTCCATCTCGCCGAGGCCGTCGATCGGGACACCGAGGGGGTCCACGACGCGGCCGAGGTAGCCGTCACCGACAGGAACTGAAAGGACCTGCCCGGTGCGACGAACCGTCTGGCCCTCTTCGATCTTGTCGAAGTCACCAAGGACGACGGCACCGATCTCGCGGATGTCGAGGTTCAGCGCCAGTCCCCTGGTGCCGTCCTCGAACTCCAGCAGTTCGTTGGCCATGGCCGAGGGAAGACCAGAGATCCGGGCGATGCCGTCACCAGCCTGCGCAACGGTGCCGACCTCCTCGCGGCTGGCGGCCTCCGGCTTGTAGTCGGCGACGTACTTGGCGAGCGCGTCGCGGATCTCCTCCGGACGGATGGAGAGTTCCGTCATCGTGGTGCCTTCTCTCTTGTGACTAGCGAGTATCTGAGGGTCTATGAGTCGTACTGGGTGGTCTCGCGACCACTGAATCGTGGTGCTTAGCCGGCGATCTTGCGGCGGGCGTCGTCAAGTCGGGACGCTACGGTGCCGTCGATGACGTCGTCACCGATCTCGACACGAACTCCACCGATGACGGCAGGGTCGACTAGGACGTTGAGGTGCACGGCCCTGCCGTACTGGCGTGCCAGTACTTTGCTGAGTCGGTCGAACTCCGTCTTGTTCATCGGGCGGGCCACGTGCACGGTGGCGACACCCTGATCGCGCACCTCAGCGGCGACCTTCTGGTACTCCGACAACGCAGCGTCCACGGTGCGGAAGGAGCTGGCCAGGGACTGCTTGACGAGGGCCACCGATGCGGGCAGCGCCTTGCCGGAGAGCAGTTGATCCACCAGGGCCGACTTGTCGTCCAGTGAGCGAGCCGGGTCCGAGAGGGCTTCGCGTAGTTCCGCGTTGTCCTTGATGACCTGGCTGAATCCGAACAGTTCATCGGCCAAACGGTCAGCGTCGTCAGGGGCCGAGCGGACCGTGGCCACGACGCTGAGGTGTTCCAGCGCGTCGGCTAGGTCGCGAGCAGCCGTCCAACGGCGGCTCACCGCGGAGGTGAACAGCTTCGCTGCGGCTTCACTGAGCCTGTCGCCGAAGACCTGCGAGACGAGTCCCGCCTTGGCTTCGGTCGACACCGAGGCGTCGGTGACGAAACGTCGGAAGCCGCCCTCGGAGCGCAGCACACCGGCCACCGAGAACAGTTCCGCCGCGATCGTGGCTGCCTGACGCGGGGCGGAAGCGACCTGCGCCTCAACCTCTTCGGTCAGGACGGCGACGCCCTCGGCGGATGCACCTCGGAAGGACACCATCAGTTCACTCCGCTACCGGGCGTACCAGCCTCGAGGTCGGCCAAGAAGCGCTCGACGACTCGGCCCTGACGGACGTCGTCCTCCAGGCTCTCACCGACGATGCGACCAGCAAGCCCCGTGGCCAGCGCGCCAACCTCGGCGCGAAGCGACGTCACGGCCTGCTGACGCTCTGCCTCGATCTGCGCCTTACCGCTCTCGACGATGCGGGAGGACTCGGACTGAGCCTGCTCACGCATCTCCGAAACGATCGCAGCACCCTGCTCACGCGCCTCCTCACGGATGCGTGCGGCTTCCTGCCGGGCACTGGCGAGCTGCGACTCCAACTCAGCGAGCTTGGCGTCGGCCTCGGCCTGCTTGGTCTCGGCGGCGGCCAGACCACCCTCGATCGCGGTGGTCCGTTCTTCGAAGGTGGCCTCGAACGCCGGAACGACGAACTTCTTCACCAGGAAGAACAGGATCCCGAAGACGACCAGGGAAAGCCCGATCTCGACGAGGTGGGGCAGGAGCGGGTTGAGCTCCTCGCCTTCCCCGGCAGCCCGGATAACGGCGGGCACGATCACGTTCTGCATGGACAGATCCTTCTACTCGACTGGACTATGTCAGTGATCAGTCGAGGTCAACTGAGGACGAAGGCCAGGGCGATACCGATGATCGCGAGGGCTTCGGCGAGTGCGAAGCCGAGGATCGCGATGGACTGGAGACGCGACTGCGCCTCGGGCTGGCGCGCAACTCCGTTGATGTAAGCGGCGAAGATGAGACCGATACCAATACCGGGGCCGATGGCCGCCAGTCCGTAGCCGATCATGTTCATCGAGCCGTTGAGCGTGCCTTCGAGAGCCAGGGGCAGGAACATCAGGTTTCCCTTTCGGTTTTCTTTGCATCTGTGGTGAAACTTGTGGATGGAGCGTCTGACGGGGTTGGGGCAACAAGCACCCCGGGTCGTGTCTTAGTGCTCGTCGGCGAGAGCGCCTTGGATGTACATGGCGTTCAACAGGACGAACACATAGGCCTGGAGGAACTGGATCAGCAGCTCCAGGAAGGCCACCGCGATGAACAACACCCAGGCCAAGAGACCGACGCCGATGTAGGCGCCGCCCATCTCGACGATGAGGTACTCGCCGCCGAGGGCGAAGAGGATCAGCAGCAGGTGGCCGGCAAACATGTTGGCGAACAGACGCAGAGCCAGCGTGACCGGCCGCACGAGGATGTTCGACATGAACTCCAGCGGAACCAGCAGCAGCAGGATGGGGCCCTTGATGCCCGCGGGCACGGACTGGAGCTTGAAGTAGCCCACAACACCGTGCTTCTTGATGCCCACGGCGTTGTAGATCACCCAGCTCAACAGCGCCAGCGAATAGACCATGCCGGAGCGCGAGAAGGTGGGGAACTGGATGAACGGGATCGACGCCATCAGGTTGTTCAGAAGAATGAACGTGAACAGCGTGAAGAGGTAGGGGACGAACTTCGCGAAGTCGGCGCTGCCGATGATGTCGCGGCCCATGGAGTTACGGACGAAGCCGTAGGCCTCCTCGCCGACGAACTGCAGCTTGCCCGGCACCATGGCGCGGCGGCGCGAGGCGGCGTAGAAGAAAGCGAAGACGAGAACCGCAGCGAGCACGATCTGCAGCATCGGCTTGGTGACGCCCAGCACGAACGACTGGCCGAACAGCTCGAACGAGCCACCGCCACCGATAGCCGGCAGGTCGAAGTCGCGCGGCCCCGGCGGGGTGAAACCTTCTGCCCGGATGATCCCGATCACCGTGTCTCCTGAGTTCCGACGTGATGCGTCGTCGTGGTCCTGGTCATTTGTCTGGTTCCTGCGTGCCGTCGTGCAAGGGCTGCTCCTGAGCGGGCGCTTCCCCTTCGACGTTCGACTTCAGCCCGAACCGAGCGAATGTCTGGAAGAGCGCTAAACCTGTTCCCAGCAGAATCCCGATCGCCACCAGAAACGAGGTTCCCAGCCAGCGGTCGAGCAACCACCCCATGAATCCGTAGATCACCACACCGGAGACGACATATCCGAACGCCATCCACGGATCTCCCCGCGGATCGCCGGTGCTTCCCCCAGGGGGTGTCTCCTGAGCCATTGCGTTGCGGACAATAGCAGCCCTCGACGGTCATCGCTCACTCACGTCCGTCTTGTCGAGCCCGAGGTCGGCCACACCCTGCTCGGGCAGGTCGAAGACGGGCACCCGGCGGGTGATGTGCAGGCCGATCTGAGCCGCCATCCACGCCAAGGCTCCGATGATCACCGCTCCCCCGAGCCAGGCACGGCTCAGGGTGCTGTCCAACAGGTCGGTGGTCTCCAGCACGCTGAGCACGAGCCAGATCACCACCAACTGCAAGAGGTAGGTCATCATCGCCACGATCAACGACATGGTCGGCAGAATTCCGGCCACGAGGTTCACCGCAGCGGCACCCAACCCGAACACCACGATCGTCAGGAGGGTTCCTAGCAGTGCTCCGTAGGCCGCAGAGGAGCCTTCCACCACGGCGCCGATGAGGGCCAAGAGGCTGCCGAAAGCGGCAGTCGCCACTCCTGCACCGACCAGGACTGCTACCCCGCTGTCGCGGGACACTGTCGCGGTCGTCATCGCAGCGGCCGTCCTCATGTCGGGGAGAATTCTGAGAGGTATCTAAGTGCTCGTGAAAACTATCACAAGGTTTCTGCGGTGGTGGAATCGGTCAATCCGGGCCGGTGAACGACCGGGAGCAGGAAGGTCAGCAACAGGACGACCACGGCCATCCCGCCCAGGCTCAGGTAGACCCGGGGGCCCTCGTAAAGGCTGGCCAGCACGGTGGCGAAGGCGATCAGGGCCGCCCACAACCACATGATGATCACCGCCCGACGGTGGGAGTGCCCGATTTCCAGCAGCCGGTGGTGCAGGTGCTGTTTGTCGGGGGCCATCGGAGACCGACCCGCTGCGGTGCGGCGTACCACCGCAAGGAGCAGGTCGACCAGAGGCACGATCAGGATCAGGATGGGGAGAGCCACCGGCAGCAGGGTGGGCAACAGGCTGGCCTTGGCCCCGTCGGCGCCCTGAGTCAACTGCGAACCGCTGAACTGGGTGGTGAGGGTCAGCGCCGTGGCGGAGAGGACGAGCCCGATCAGCATCGAACCGCTGTCCCCCATGAACAGGCGCGCCGGATGAAAGTTGTGAGCGAGGAAGCCGGTGCAGGCGCCCGCCAGGGCCACGGACAGCAGCGCCCCAGTGGTGGCCAGATCGACGCGGTTGAGATTCGCGAGTTGATAGCTGTAGACGAAGAACGCCGCCGCGCCGATGCCCACCACCCCCGCGGCAAGACCGTCGAGACCGTCCACGAAGTTGACGGCGTTGACGGTGGCCACGACGACGATGAGGGTCAGCAGGGCTCCCTGAGCGGGCTCCAGGGAGATCTGCCTCCCGTCCGGGAGGGGCAGGAACCGGAACTGCAAGCCCGAATAGACCAGGAGGCCCACCGCCAGTACCTGCCCACCGAGCTTGGTCAACGCATCGATGTCGAAGATGTCATCGAAGACGCCCACGACGCAGACCATCGCCCCGGCGAGGAGTACGGCGCCGGCGTCCTCGAACACGAACGGCTGACTGGTGGAGAGGAACGGCAACTGCTGGGCCACCAGGTAGGCCGCGCCCAGGCCTCCGAGCATGGCGATACCGCCCAGATACGGGATGGGCTCCGCGTGGACATCGCGATCGCGGACCACCGCCACGGCTCCAGTTCGCAGAGCGATCTCGCGCGCGACCACCGTGAGTAGGTAGGTGATCGCGGCTGCGACGAGGAATACGAGGAGGTACTCCCGCATCGTCAGTCTTCGTCGGTCAGCGTCGCGCCCAGAGGTTCGAGGACCTCGTTGAGCTGTTCGATGCTCAAGATCCCGTGGCGCAGGATCCGGCCCTGGTCTCCAGTAGCGTCGATGATGGTCGAGGTCCCGGTCCCGGGCGAGGGGCCATCGTCGATGATCACGTCGACAACCTCGCCGAGCATGTCGTCTGCCTCTTCCGCCGTGGTCGCGGCCGGGTCACCGGAGATGTTGGCCGAGCTGACCGCAAGGGGGCCGGTGCGCTCGAGCAGAGATAGGGCGAACGCGTGGTCCGGCATCCGAACCGCTACGGTCCCGCGGGTGTCTCCGAGGTCCCACTGCAACGACATCTGCTGATGGAGCACCAGGGTCAGGGGACCGGGCCAAAACTCCTCGATGAGGGCGTGGGCATAGCCGGGGATGCGGACAGCCAGGGCTTCCACCGTGGAGGCTGACCCGACCAACACCGGGGGCGGCATTGATCGTCCGCGGTCCTTGGCCTCCAGGAGTCCCGCAACCGCCTCGGGGTCGAAGGCGTCGGCGCCCACTCCATACACGGTGTCCGTAGGGAGCACGACCAGGCCGCCTCGCTGGATGGCGAGGCTGGCCGCCTCGAGGGCGGCCTCGCGCTCGTCTTCGGTGGTGGTCGCGTAAAGCTCTGCGGTCATCGGGAAATCACCTACTCATCGTGCCAGTCGTGCGGTCAGAAATCGTGGACGTCCCGCCAGATCGAGATGATCGCGCACCTGGGACCACTCACCGGTAGCCGCGAAGACCGCCGGCGCAGAGATTCCCTGGACGTCAGCGTGTTCGACACCGATCACGCCCCCGGGCCGCAACAGTTGGGCGGCGCGTACAGCGAGCACGCGGATGGCGTCGAGACCGTCGTCGCCAGAGAACAGGGCCAGATGCGGGTCGTGGTCTCGCGCCTCGGGGGCCACGGACTCCCATGCTTCCAGCGGGACATAAGGGGGGTTACAGGTGATCACGTCGACCTGACCCTCCAGATCTGGGCAAGCATCAGCGAGATCTCCCTGACGCAGATCGATCCCGGTACCGACCAGGTTCCGTTCCGCCCAGCGCACGGCGTCCGGGTCCAACTCGACGGCCACCACCCGAGCGTGGGGCACCTCCCCCGCGACCGACGCGGCTATCACCCCCGAACCCGTGCACAGATCCAGTACGACGGGAGCCTCGAGAGCTCGGGCCTGCTCGACGGCCCATCCCGCCAGCAGTTCTGTCTCCGGTCGAGGCACGAAGACCCCGGGGCCCACGGCCACCTCGAGATGACGGAAGGCCGAAGATCCGGTCAGGTGTTGGAGCGGCTCCCTGGCCACCCGGCGCTCGATCAGGGCGTTGTACGCCACTCGATCTGCCTCGGCGACCTCACTGATCAGAGCCAGCTCGCCCCGGCTACGGCCCAACACATGCGCCAACAGCTCGGCCGCGTCGTACGCCGGGCTGGGAACTCCCGCGTCGGCCAAACGCGCCGTTGACTGTGTCAGCAGCGCACGACGCTCGGTCACGGGCTGTCCTCGAGCGCCTCGAGTCGCTCGGCGAGGTCGGCATCGACACAGGAGGCAATCACGGGCTCAAGTTCGCCGTTCAGGACCACGCTGAGGTTGTAGGCCTTGTAACCGGTGCGGTGGTCGGAGATCCGGTTCTCCGGGTAGTTGTAGGTCCGGATCCGTTCGGAGCGGTCGACCGTGCGCACTTGGCTCCGCCGGGCGGCGCTCGCTTCAGCGTCGGCGCGCTCCTGCGCAGCGGCCAGGATGCGGGCGCGCAGAATGCGCATCGCCTGCTCCTTGTTCTGAAGCTGGCTCTTCTCGTTCTGGCAACTGGCCACGATCCCCGTCGGGACGTGGGTGATCCGCACGGCCGAGTCCGTGGTGTTCACGCTCTGCCCGCCCGGGCCGCTGCTGCGGTAGACGTCGATGCGCAGATCGTTGTCGTCGATGCTGACGTCGACCTGTTCGGCCTCCGGCACGACCAGCACGCCGGCGGCACTGGTGTGCACGCGTCCTTGGGACTCGGTGACCGGAACCCGCTGCACCCGGTGCACTCCGCCCTCGAACTTCAGCAGGGCGTACGGCGCCTGCCCCGGCTCGGAGGTTCCTCGAGCCTTGACCGCCACGGTGACAGACTTGTAGCCGCCCAGGTCCGACTCGGTGGAGTCGATGAGCTCGAGCTTCCAGCCGCGGGTCTCGGAGTAGCGGGAGTACATCCGCATCAGGTCACCTGCGAACAGCGCGGACTCCTCACCGCCCTCCCCCGACTTGATCTCGAGGATGGCGTCCCGATCATCCGAGGCGTCACGAGGAACCAGCAGTCGTCGTAATCGCTCTTGAGCCTCTTCGCGGGCCGCCGTCAGCGTGATGGCTTCCTCGGCGAAGGACGCATCCTCAGACGCCAACTCCCGGGCCGCCTCGATGTCGTCGGCGTACTGCTTCCACTCACGCCACGTGGCGATGATGGAGCTCAACTGCGAGTAACGCTGGTTCAGTTCTTTGGCGAGCCGCAGATCAGCGTGCGTCTCCGGGGCGGCCAGGCGCCCTTCGATCTCGCGGTGCTCATCCACCATGCCTTCGACGGCCTCGAACATCACAGGTTCCTCTCGTCGCGGGTCTGGGTGGGTCGGACGGAACGGGTGTCGACAAATGCGACGACGCCGGCCCCGCAGAGATGCGGGGACCGGCGTCGTTGAAGTAGCTACTTGGCGTCGGCTGCTTCTTCGGCGTCTTCGGCCGGCTTCGCGGACTTCTTGGCGTAGCGAGCCTCGAACCGGGCAACGCGGCCACCAGTGTCAAGGATCTTCTGCTTACCGGT
>CBDTZB010000078.1:0-8471 GCA_965364795.1 uncultured Nocardioides sp. | reverse complement strand
CGCGAGCTGTCTTGGGCATCCGCAGCGTGACCACGCGGCCGCGGACCTGCTTGCTAGTCACCCTACGAAGACCCGGACCGACCATCTTGACCTTCACCCGCCCCACGGGACGCGCTCCGGATGCGCGCACCTTCACCCGCAAGGTGCCGAAGCGCTGGGTGGTCGGTTGCCGCTTGATGACGGCGTTGGTTGTGGTCGTCGACGACTTGGCCGAACGTGGGTTCAGGGTCGAGAAGTCGATGACAAGGGGAGTCTCGGTGTCCTGGGTGGTGTTCGACCGGTTCGGCGACTGCCAGGTGTAAACGGCGTACTGCTTGTTGTTGGCGAGGGCCGTGGAGGCCGCGTTGAGTTCGACGCTCCAGTCGTTCTCCAGCATGTCCTCGGGTGGCACCCGCACCTGAGCGACGATCTCGGTGGGGGCGAGGGTGAGGTTTGGGTACTTCCCGGCCTCAGCGATCGCCACCACGATGCCGTCGTCCTGCCCGTGGTTGGTGACCGAGGTGAAACCGAACCCGTCGACGCTCACCTCCACCCCGTCGGCGTACGACGATCCGGTCACCTTCGCGACCACTCCGGGACGGCCGTCGGGTGCCTGGACGGTGAAGTCGGCGGGCGCTTTGAGGGGGTCGGCGGCGGTTCTACTGGCGATGAACAATGCCCTGGGTGGGTAGGTGAGGTGCTGAAGGAACTGCAGGTTGAAGGCCTTGCCCTCCACCGGGGTGCCGGGGGCGAAGCCGAGCTCCCGCGTGGCCTGGGTGTCGGGAGGCACCACGCCTGCCCAGGCCGGGGTGGCGGTCAGGGAGTAGAGGGCATCGTTGAGCGACCAGTCGGCCGTGCCGGCCCGGAAGGTCGTCAGCACCACCCGGGTGGGCAGATTGACGGTGTCCTCGGCGCCGGGTTCGGTCGCGTAAACGACCGACGTCACCACAGCGCGGACATGTCCATTGCCCGAGGTATCGATCTGGATCCAAGGATCCTCGATCCTGACCGAGAAGTGCTTGGCCCCGGTGGCGGTGTAGGCGGTGGCCTCGACCCACCCCTGGAAACGCAGGTCTGTCCTGCCGGTTGCCTCATCGAAGGTGCCTGACCCCCGGGGGAAGGTGATGACCCCGTCGGCAGCCTCGGTGGCGCCGTCACCCAAGACGTGGGAGCGCAACTGCTCGCCCTCGTCAAAGATCCGCGACACCTTCCACTTCAGAACTGGCACCGGACGCGGGTCAACCGAGTCGACCGCCAAGGCGGGCCCACTCCATGTGGCGACGGCGGTCAGGGCGGAGAGCAACAGAGCGATCGCGGCAAGCATCGAAACGCTCCGCGGGCCCCAAGTGGGGGGAAACATAGGACTGATCCTATCCGGGGGCGTGGGACCGGACTGGACCAATGCAACCTGCTCCCCAGTAGATCGCTGAGGCTGGGCGGGCTGGGGTCCGGGGATAGAATCCCGGCAACCCTTCCGGCGAGCACATCACCCGGGGTTGATCCAGGTGGATCGACCTCATCCGATGCCGCCGGAGGCCGAGCGGCCGCCACCTGCAGCCGCTCCACCAGTCGTGCGACCCCCCGTCGCGAACCAGAAGGAACCTCGATGACCGTCCCCCTCTGGGTGTGGGCCCTGACCATCACGCTCATCGCCGCGATGCTGCTCTACGACTTCGTCTTCCACACTCGCAAGGCGCACGTCCCGACCCTGCGCGAAGCGGCCCTGTGGTCCTCGGCGTACGTCGGTATCGCCCTGCTCTTCGGATTGGCGGTCCTGACCTTCGGCGGCGCCACCGCGGGCGGGGAGTACTACGCGGGCTACATCACCGAGAAGGCGTTGTCGGTCGACAACCTCTTCGTGTTCCTGATCATCATGGGCAGCTTCCGGGTGCCTCGCGAGGACCAGCAGAAGGTACTGCTCTTCGGCATCATCTTCGCCTTGATCGCCCGCACCGTTTTCATCTTCATCGGCGCCGGGCTCATCGCAACGTTCTCGTGGGTCTTCTACATCTTCGGCCTGATCCTGCTGCTCACCGCTGGCAACCTCCTCAAGGGGGAGATCGGTGACGAAGAGGCCGAGGAGGCCGACAACCTGATCATCAAGCTGGCCCGAAAGTTCATCAACACCTCACCGGACTACGACGGCGACAAGATGGTCACTGTCGTCAACGGCAAGCGCATGCTCACCCCGATGCTGCTGGTGATGGTCGCCATCGGCGGCACCGACATCCTCTTCGCGCTCGACTCCATCCCCGCGATCTTCGGGCTCACCCAGAGCACGTTCATCGTCTTCACCGCGACCGCGTTCTCGCTGCTGGGTCTGCGTCAGCTCTTCTTCCTCATCGAGGGTCTGCTCGAGCGCTTGGTCTACCTCTCCTACGGCCTGGCTGCGGTGCTCGCGTTCATCGGCATCAAGCTCGTCCTGCATGCCCTGCACGAGAACGAACTGCCGTTCATCAACAACGGTGAGCACGTCGAGGTCACCGAGATCGGCACCGGCCCGTCGTTGATCTTCATCATCGGCATCCTGACCATCACCACCGTCGCCTCGCTTTTGAGCAAGAAGGGCCGGGCCAAGACCGCCATCGGCAACGCCCGCCGCCACGTCCGCGACTACCTCGACCTGGACTACACCGCCGACCACGCCGAGCGGGAACGCATCTACGCCCTGCTGGTCGCTGAGGGCGAGCAGATCACTTCCCTCGGGGAGAAGTACCGACAGATGGTCCGCCACGAGCCCGAGTTGATGGCGCAGGTTCAGCAGGCCCGTCGCATGCACGCGGACGCACGAGAACGGAACGGTCAGCCCTCCTGACCTCGCGCCTACTGCAGCGCTGAGGTCAGCCGCATCACGTTGTCGACGTAGCGGGCACCGCGGGGGCGCTCAGACCACTCCGCGGACCCGCGCTGCCACGTGCGCACCAGCTGTGCCGCCAGAGCTTCACGTCCGTCATCCCCGACGCACCAAGGTCAGATCAGCTCGTGGCGGACGACGCTCTGCTCGCGCTCGGGTCCGACACCGACGACCGAGATCCGCGCACCCGACATGGCCTCGACGGCCTCGATGTAGGCGCGGGCGTTGGCCGGCAGGTCGTCCATGGTGCGGGCGTGGGTGATGTCCTCGGACCAGCCGGGAAAGTTCTCGTAGATTGGGACGGCGTGGTGGAAGTCGGACTGGTTGACCGGCATCTCGTCGTGCCGGACACCGTTGACGTCGTAGGCCACACAGACCGGGATCTCCTCCAGACCGGTGAGGACGTCGAGTTTGGTGAGCACGAAGTCGGTCACGCCGTTGACGCGAGAGGCGTAGCGAGCGATCACGGCGTCGTACCAACCGCAGCGACGGGGGCGACCGGTGGTCGTGCCGAACTCGGCGCCGACGTTGCGCAGGTGCTCGCCGGACTCGTCCTCTAGCTCGGTCGGGAAGGGGCCCTCGCCCACACGGGTCGTGTAGGCCTTGACGATCCCGATGACCTGGTCCAGGCGCATCGGCGGGATCCCGGACCCGGTGCAGGCGCCACCTGCGGTCGCGGAGGAGGACGTCACGAACGGGTAGGTGCCGTGGTCGACGTCGAGCAGCGTGGCCTGACCGGCTTCAAGGAGCACGATCTCTTCGCGGTCCAGGGCCTGGTTGAGCAGGAGCCCGGTGTCGCAGACCATGGGGGCCAGGCGCTCGGCGTACTCGAGCAACTCCTCGACGGTGGCCTCGACGGTGGAGGCGCGACGGTTGTAGACCTTGGTGAGGATCTGGTTCTTCAGATCCAGGGCACCCTCGACCTTCTGGGTGAGGATCTTCTCGTCGAAGAGGTCCTGGATCCGGATCCCGATCCGGTTCATCTTATCGGCGTACGTCGGGCCGATGCCGCGGCCGGTGGTGCCGATCTTGCGGCTGCCGAGGAAGCGTTCGGTCACCTTGTCGAGGCTGCGGTTGTAGTCAGCGATCACGTGCGCGCTGGCGCTGACCTTGAGCTTGCTGGTGTCGACGCCGCGCGCTTCGAGGCCGTCGATCTCGTGGAAGAGGACCTTGAGGTCGATCACCACACCGTTGCCGATGACGGGGGTGCAGTTGGCCGAGAGGATGCCGCTGGGCAGCAGGTGCAGAGCGTATTTCTCCTGCTTGTCCCCCTGACCGATCACCACCGTGTGGCCGGCGTTGTTGCCGCCGTTGAACTTCACGACATAGTCCACGCGGCTGCCGAGGAGGTCAGTCGCCTTTCCCTTGCCCTCGTCGCCCCATTGGGCGCCGATGATGGCGATAGCCGGCATGGGTTGCTCCTTCGCTTGACGTCTAGGGACCTGGTCGGACGGACCGAACTTGCGCTGAACAGCACAAAACCCCGGACAAGCGCGACCGGGGCTCTTGCGACACCACGCTACCAAAAAGCGACCCCGATCACCGCTTCGCTCGTTGCCGGCCCTGCGCGGGTTAAGGTCCCGCTGATGGATCCCCTACTTGTGATCACCAACGACCAGGCCGGCACCTCAGATGAGGAGACCCTCGGCCGCGCCCTGGCGATCCTGCGCGCCGGCACCTCCGTAGAGGTCGCCGCGACCGGCGACCCAGGCGAGCTCGACGGGGTCCTGCATCGGGCCGGGTCGCGCCGCATCGTGATCGCTGGGGGCGACGGGAGCGTGCACACCGTCATCTCGGCGCTGCACAAACGCCACGACCTCGGTCGCCACGTCCTGGGACTCCTACCCATGGGCACCGGCAACGACTTCGCCCGCGGGGTCGGGATCCCTCTCGACATCGAGGAGGCGGCGCAGGTCATCCTCAACGGCACGCCACGCCCGATGGACCTGATCGTCGACGAGGTGGGCCAGGTCGTGGTCAACAACGTCCACGTCGGGGCCGGCGCGCAGGCCAGCCGGCGCTCCAGCCGCTGGAAGGAACGCCTCGGCAAGGTCGGGATCAAGGGTCTGAACCTCGGCAAACTCGGCTACCCGATCGGCGCCGCGCTGACCGCCTGGAACCCGCCGCTGGTCCGACTCCGCGTCGAGGTGGACGGCGAGGTCGTCTCCGATTTCGACGAGCCTGTGCTGATGGTGGCCGTCGGGAACGGCTCCTCGGTGGGCGGCGGCGCGGAGATCACCCCTGACGCCGACGCCGAGGACGGGCTCCTCGACGTGATGATCTCCAAGGCCACCGGTCCCCTCGCCCGTCTCATGTACGCCGCCCACGTGGGCTCCGCACGACACCAAGAACGCGACGACGTCACCTACCTGCGCGGCAAGCAGGTCTCGGTCAGCGGCGAGAAGTTCTACTGCAGCAGCGACGGGGAGATCTACGGACCCGAACGGCACCGGTCCTGGCGGATCGAGCCCGCGGCGTACTCCATGGTGCTGCCGCCGCGATAGCCTCCGCAGCGGAATCAGTGACAACAAGCGGACCAGCGGAGGCCCAGAGTTATGGCGCGCAACAAACGCGGATCGACCGGGGACTCCGGCGAACCCCACGACTGGGTGACCCGGGCCGCCGACGACGCAATCCGGCACGCCCGTGCCGGAAACCCCGACGAGACGGCGATGATCACCTGCGCCTCCGGAGCGAGCCCGTCGGGTCCCGTGCACCTGGGCAACCTGCGGGAGTTCCTGACCGTGCACTTCGTGGCCGAGGAGATCGGCCGCCGCGGGCTGCCCGTGCGACACCTGCACAGCTGGGACGACTACGACCGCTTCCGCAAGGTGCCCGTCGGAGTGCCTGAGTCCTGGTCCGAACACATCGGTCGGCCGCTCTCCGGCGTTCCCGACCCGTGGGAGTGCCACACCTCGTGGGCGGAGCACTTCAAGGAGCCCCTGGTCACAGCGCTGCGCGAGCTGGGCGTCGAGATGGTGGAGGTCTCCCAGACCGAGGCCTACCGCGCCGGCACCTACCGCGAACAGATCCTCACCGCCGTACGCCGCCGTGGCGACATCGAGACCGTGCTGGCCCGCTACCGGACCAAGGCCGCTCCTGAGGGCGAGTCCGCGGAGGAGAGCGAAGCGCTCGCCGACTCGGTGGCCAACGATGACGACTCCGGTGGTGAGGACGACCTCGCCCGGTTCCCGTTCAAGCCCTACTGCCGCGACTGCGGTCGCGACACCACCACCCTGACCTCCTACGACGACGACACGACCGTGCTCGACTACACCTGCACGGCCTGCGACTATTCGGGCTCGACCAACCTGTCGGACGACAACGAGGGCAAGCTCGTCTGGAAGGTCGACTGGCCGATGCGCTGGGTCTTCGAGGGCGTCGACTTCGAACCCGGCGGCGTGGACCACGCGAGCCCCGGGTCGTCGTACACCGTCGGCAAGGATCTGGTGAAGGACATCTACGGCGGTCGCGCGCCGTCGTTCGTGGGTTATTCGTTCGTGGGTGCTGGCGGCCAGACGAAGATGTCGTCGTCCTCGGGCGGCGTACCCACCGCGGCCGATGCGTTGCAGATTCTCGAGGCGCCGATCCTGCGTTGGCTCTATGTCCGCCGCGCGCCGAAGCAGGCCTTCAACGTGGACTTCGGACCGGACGTCGTGCGGCTGTATGACGAGTGGGACGCGCTGACCAAGAAGGCCACCGACCCCGAGCGACGTGACGCCCAGGTGCTGGCCTTCGAACGCGCCTCGGCCACTGCGGTCGCCGGGCGGTTGCGTACGCCGGCTGTGGTGGTGCCGTTCCGACTGCTCTCCTCGGTCGCCGACGTCACCGCAGGCAGCGCTGAGTTGGTCAGCCGGATCGCCGCGTCGGTGGGTCACGCGCACGACGAGATCGCGGACCTCGAGCCGCGCCTGTCGCGGGCGATGACCTGGATGGCCGACTACGTGCCCGCCGAGGAGCGGACCGTCGTACGCGAGTCGCCGGATGTTGAGCGACTGGCTGCTCTGAGTGAGGACGAAGCCTCCTGGCTGCGCCACTTGCTGGAGCGGATGCCGGCCGAACTCGATCTGGAGGCCACCACGTCGCTGATCTACGGCGTACCCAAGTTGGCGCGGGGCCTGGACCTCGATGATGCCCCGACCGATGAGGTCAAGGCCGACCAGAAGGCCTTCTTCAAGCTGCTCTACAACCTGCTCGTCGACGCCGACCGCGGCCCCCGCCTCCCCACGCTCTTCCTCGCCCTGGGTGCCGACACCGTTCGGCCCTTGCTGACCCCGGCCTGAGACTGGCGGTTGTGGGCAGCTGTAACTGACTGTTACTCCATCTAGCCTGCGCCTATAGGCGCTGCCCAGAGGTAGTAACAGTCAGTTACAAGCGGGGGATCACGCTCTCCGACGGTGGTTCGCACCATCACGCCATCCGTACTGCGCCCGGATCGCGGCGGCGGACTGCGCCAGCGTCGCATGCAGATGAGGGCCGTGGCGGGCTTCGGTGATCCGGCACTCCCGATCCAACCGCACCAACGCCTGCAATCTTCGGGGACCCCAGTAGTCCGACCAGAAGAGGCGAGAGACCCCGAGGCCCTCAGCGCTGATGAGACGCTCACGCTGCTTCTCGTCCCAGACAACGTCTTCGGCGGACCGCTCGGCGACCCCGCCGTGATCCGTGGAGCGATACTTCACGCGTCCGTCGATCTCGAAGATGTGGTTGCCAACTCGTAGATCGCACCAGACGATGCCGGTCGAGAGTTGAATGGGGAACTGCGCATCCGGCTCCCCCAGATTCAACTCCCGGACCAGGCGACGACCCAGAGTCTCCGCCGGGTTCTCAGCCCGCGCATCTGCCTGGTGGACGGCGCGACGCGCCCCGGTGATCCCCGGCCAACAGGACATGGCGCCGTACGCCGCGACCAGCTCGCTCCGCGGGACACCCTGACGCAGCGCCGAGTCGGCGACCACCTCGCCAGCCTCCTCGCCGTGTTCTCGACCGATGTCCACCACAGTGCGAGCGCGGTCCAGGACCGGGATCTCGTCGAGCACCACCCGCTGCGCTGGCTGGAAGTGTGCATAGTGGTGCTTCACACCGGCACGCGACCACGCCGACGTGAACCCGGGCCGCGTGATGTGCACGAATGGTTCCTTGGGGACCAGCAGATCGAGCCCCCACTCGTGCGCCGCCGAGTCGTGGCTCAGCACCCACCCGCGTTGCAGCGTCAGCATCGCCGCACGCGACTGCAGCCTGGGCCGGCCTCGGTAGGGATCCAGCGTCTCCCACACCTCGGCGTCGGCGTACACGCCTCGCCGCACGATGACCCATTGCCGGTCTCGGATGAGCTTGGAGATCATCGACGGACTCAGACCGCAGTCCAGAGCTGCGCCCCGGGTGAGCAACCCTCCCTGCATCGCCATCCGACCACGCGCCATGGAAAACATGGGCCCGATGCTCGGCCCCGGAGCGCTGCCGCGCAACCGGGCCTGTGGATAACGTGTCGGCGCGACCGCCAGCTCGCATGTAACTGACTGTTACTCCATCTAGCCTGCGGCTATAAGCGCTGCCCAGAGGTAGTAACAGTCAGTTACAGCTGGGGGGACGATGAGCGCGTCAGCCGAGGAGGGCGTCGTACGCCGTGGGGCTGGAG